>NZ_JBQSVP010000080.1:0-14023 GCF_052376345.1 Psychrobacter sp. AOP5-GZ1-6
GTCAGGCTATCGTTAGCAGTGATTGATAAATCGATCTAACGTACTCTATTGTAGCTACCGATATAGATCACTGGATGCAGCACTATAAATTGGTTATTATCAAGTTAAGGATTTCAGATTTTATAATAAAACAATAAACCATAAAATTTAAGGATAGCTTATGACCACAACACAGCATGTTTTAGCCTGTATTGACGGATCGGCAGTCACTGAATCGGTTTGTGACTATGCAGCATGGTATGCCAGTAAACTGAACATACCGGTAGGATTGCTACATGTCAGTGAGGTTCCTGCATCGACCAGACGTGATTTATCGGGTGCGATAGGGGTAAACAGCCGCCAGTTTTTATTAGAAGAGCTGACCCAAATGGACGAACAAAGAGCCAAAGTGGTCAACAGTTATAGTAATGCATTGGTAGAAGATGCAAAAAGCCATCTCCAAGCCAATTTTGATGGAGTGAATGTCCGCATCTATCAGCGCCGTGGCAAGCTGTTACCTGCTATCGAGAATTTTAAGACAGAAAATCGTGCTATTGTCATGGGTCGACGCGGAGAAGACCACAAAAACAGTCGCATCAATATTGGTAGTCAAATAGAAACGGTCGCCCGTGCCTCTGATATTCCGATATTGATTTGCTCCGAAAGTTTTAAAGCGCCCAGTTCATATATGATCGCGTTTGATGGTAGCAAAACCGCTATTAAAGCGGCATCGATGGTTGCTAGAAGCCCTGTCTTAAAAGGTTTAGAAGGTCATATCGTTATGATAGGCAGTCACAATGATACCGCTAAACAAAGCTTAAGTGCCGCTGCAGCACAACTAGAAGCAGCGGGGTTTGTGGTGGAAGCGCATCATTTATCAGCGGCTGATGCGGTCAATGGCTTGTTAGCCTTTCAAGCGGAAAACGACATCGATATTATGGTAGTGGGTGCTTATGGTCATTCAAAATTACAGCAGCTGTTTCTAGGCAGTACCACAACAGAGCTTATCGCTAGCACCTTGTCGCCAGTTATTTTAGTGCGATAATGGTCAGTTGATACAACCATAACGAACTTGTTTGGACACTATTTTATGCTTATTAATGCAGATTTTTCTTGTCGCGCAGCGCTTGCAGTTGAAGAGCAACAATGGATAAACTCACCGCAGAGCGGTGTAGAACGGGTGATGCTGGATCGCGTGGGTGAAGAAAAAGCGCGCGCCACCAGTCTGGTGCGTTATGCTCCGAGTTCTCACTTTCCGCATCACATGCATCCAAATGGTGAAGAGATTTTGGTATTGTCAGGCATGTTTTCTGCAGATGACACACATTATCCAGCAGGCTGGTATTTGCGCAATCCACCATCGTCAGGTCATACGCCATATAGTGATGAAGGCGCAGTGATATTCGTTAAGCTCAGACAAATGCCATCTGATGAAGATCGCTATGTCGCTATTGATACTCATGATGATGACAATTGGCAATGCCAAGGCAGTCGTGATATCTGTCCTCTGTTTTCTGATGATGGCGAGCAAGTAAGTTTGCAGCGTCTCAATGCAGGCGAAGTAGTATTCGACGAAGATAGCATTAGTGGTGTTGGTGGTACAGAGTTATTGGTTGTAGCGGGCAGTCTAATAGATGATGGGCAGGTTTATCAACGAGGTAGTTGGATACGTTTGCCAGTAGGAGAGCAGTCGCAGATAAAGGCAGGGTTAGAAGGTGTTACGCTATATATTAAAACGGGACATTTAGAGCAAGTAATAGGTTTGTGATTGGTAATTGACCGAGCCACTTGGGTTTTCTATATTGGCGTTATAAATTTTCGATCGATATTCTTATCTATGATATTGATAAAAGCTGGCTATTATTACAATAGCCAGCTTTTTTGTGCTTAGAAGTTAGCTTTTACACTGACGACCATTTGGCGCTCTGGTCCCATCCAGCAGTTATTTGTATCATAACAAGAGCTGACATAGGTTTTATCAAACAGATTATTGACACTCGCACCCACAGTAAAGGTAGGGTTGACTTCGTAACTGCCGCCAACATCTACCAATGTCACACTTGGTAGCTCATCTGTGTTCTGTCTGTCGATTTGCATGCCACTTTCATAGCGAACCCCGGCATTAAGCGTTAGCTTGTCTGTGGCGTAGTAGTCTGCCCACAGCGTGGCTTTGTGTTTCGCTGTTTGCGCTGGCGTGTTACCGACCACTTCGGGGTTAATCTCTTCTTCGGTAATTTCAGCATCGGTATAGCTGTAACTCGCAGCGACATCTACCCAGTCATTGAGCATATGACTGCCTGAGACTTCAAATCCTTTAGATGCAATCTCACCGGTTTGGGTTTGATTTCTATAGTTAATGTAATCTGATACCACGACATTTTGCTGGTTGATATCAAATACCGCCAATGTTCCTTTGGTGCCGCCATCTGATGATTGATACTTAATACCAGCTTCTAGCTGATCGGCCGTCGTGGGTTCAAACGGCTCATTGGTCACGAAATTACTCCCAACGACTGGCTGGAACGATTGTGAGTAGCTCACAAACGGCGAGATGCCATTATCGAAATTATAAATAGCAGCAAGACGACCACTGGTCTCTGATGCGTCATTGTCAATTTCTTGGACACTATATATTACACCTTGAGAAGCTTTGGTCTGGTCGGTGAGGCTTTTGAATTTATCATGACGCAAACCTGCCACTACCGTCCAATCTTTCCATGTCATCTCATCTTGAACATAAAAACCAAGCTGGCTTTGTTCGATGTCCTCATACTGACTGTAGACATCTAATGGTAGGGTGTTGGCATTGATTTGCGAAAAATCTGGATTGGACAAATCAAGGTTTGGTGTACCATCTGCACCAGCATCATAGTAATCAGCAGTGCTATCTGTCTCTTGATACTCAACACCAAACAATAAGTTATGAGAAGTATTTGCCGTATCGAATTGATAAGCCAACTGGTTGTCTGTGGTCCAGTTTTTCATGCTTTCATCGGTGGTGTAAGCCACACGGTTCAGTATCGTGTCACTACCGCTGACATACCCACCTGAGTTGTACATATTACGCTGCTCTGCTTCAGAGTCGGTGTAGCGCAGTATGTGTTTGAAGGTTAACTGATCATTGATATCCCAGTTTACAGTGACACTCGGCATGAATACTTCTTTGCTAAACTTATTCCATTCGTCGCCTGCATAGGCATCGCTATCTAACTTGCCATAGCTGGCGTTATAGACGGTACCGACTGAAGGCAGTGGGGTAGAGGGTACCATGTTTGGGTCATCTTGATAAAAGAGGTTAGCAAGTACCGACACGTCATCTGTCGCTTGCCATTCAAGCGATGGATTAATCAGCGTGCGCTCTTCTTCTGTGGTTTGCATTTGTCCGTCTTTTTTGCGCTTTAATGCCACAAAACGATAGTTCAAGCTGTCTGTGAGCGCTCCGGTTGTATCGATGCCTACTTCTTTTAGGTCTTGGTTACCCAGTCGTAGTTGCACTTCCGTTTCTTGGGTGCTTTGAGGTGTTTTGGCAATTTGGTTGACCATGCCACCAGGTGCTGTATAACCATACAGTGAAGAGGCCGAGCCTTTGACCACTTCTACCGCTTCTGTTGCATAGACATCGACTTGTGGCATGAGGTTCCAAGCCCCATCGTAAGGCAGTCTTAGACCGTCATAAAAATTCGATAAAGTCTTAAAACCACGAACTCTGTTTTCATCAAAGATAGTCACTGTACCGCGACTCTCAGAGCTGACACCTGGCTCATAACGTAGCGCAGCACTGACACTGTCCGCTTGGCGTTTTTGTAGCAGGTCTTGATCGATTCTGGTATAGCTCATTGGTGCATCTTCAGGGTCTAATGCAGTTTTTGTACCTGTGCTCCGGTAGCTATCGGCATAGACGGTGATGGCATCTAAAGTAGTCGATGGGATCGCTGTCTCAGCGTTCTCTGTTTCGGACGTACTTAGCGAGTCTTCGGTATAGGTAGTTTCAGCATAAGCCAGCTGACTGATACTCATGATCAAGCCAATCTGTACTGCTACGGTAAGGTGTTTTTTTCGGATAGATTCAGAGGCTAACTGGAGTCGCATCATATGTCCTGTTAAATATTATTCATGAAATGGAATGTCTTTAATCTAGATGATTGAATATTAGAAAGAATAATAGCACTAATGATTACTATTATCATTAAAAAATTACAGTGAGAGAGTTCTGAGAAAGGTACAACATGACAAGCTATGATCTCGTTTGGTTTTCTTATACTAGTTCGTATTTGGTATTCAACACGCCCTAACATTGCCCCGATGTTATTTAAATTTGACTACATAAACAGTGGTCTTTAAATAAGTTTTCTCGTATGATACAGCCGATATTATTTTAATAGATTTATGTTGCTAATTAGGGCGTATTCTAGGCAGTCAGAGAATATTCAGGGTCATATTTATGAGTAGAGAAAGCAATCAGTCAATCAGTAATAGCCATCGCTATTTTACAGTATGGCGTTGGCATTTTTATGCGGGCATGTTTGTCGCGCCTTTTTTAATCGTTTTGTCTGTAACCGCTTTAGGTATGTTGTTTATGTCTAATACGGTCGGTTTAGACGGTGATCGTTTGACCATCGCTACGCCAGAATCAATGCTGACAGCACCAGTCTCTACACAAGCAAAAAACGCGCTTAGTACTTTGCCCGATAGTACACTCGTTAAATATATTGCGCCTCGTGATGCGGATACCGTCGCCTTGTTTCAGGTCAAATCAGAAGACCAGACTAATATGGTGGCAGTGAACCCTTATACGGCTGATGTCGTCAACAGCACGCCTGCCAGTAGTAGTCTTTATAATACTTTCAATAATATTCATAGTGATTTATTGATTGGTAAAACAGGTGACTACCTCTTAGAAACCGCCGCTGCACTGACTATCTTAATGATCTTGTCGGGTTGGTATCTTTGGTGGCAAAAACGCAAATCACTCAAAGCCATGCTGATACCTAATGAGGCAGTAGCCAACAAGAAAAAACGTTCCTTTATCCGTACCATTCATGCGACATTGGGTAGCTGGGTGTCGATTTTGCTGCTATTTTTTTGCATATCAGGAATGGCATGGGCAGGCGTGTGGGGTGAGAGAGTTGTTCAGGCGTGGAGCCAGTTTCCTGCAGGTAAGTGGGGCGTGGCTCCGATGCCAGTGTCGATTGATTATAGTCAACACAGTGCCCCAGCGAATGAATCAGCGCCAGAGCCTCATGTTCATGGTGCCGCCGCGACAGATGCGCCCACACATGGTAGTGTCCTAAACTCGGGCAAAACAAAAGAAGTTCCTTGGGTGCTTGAGCTGACGCCGATGCCAGTCTCGGGCACAACGATGGGTAAAGATGGCATCGCGCCCAATCTACCCATTATGGTCGATACGGTAGACCGATACGCCCGTGAAATTGGATTTGTCGGGCGTTATCAGCTGAATCTACCACAAGGTGAAACAGGGGTGTGGACGCTCAGCCAAGATTCGATGAGCTATGACATGACAAGTCCAACCGCTGATCGCACCGTACACATTGACCGCTATTCGGGCAAGGTGTTGGCTGATATTCACTACGACGATTACAATGCCTTTGGCAAGTTTATGGCAGCAGGTATTGCTATTCATATGGGTACGCTAGGGTGGTGGAGTGTGTTGGCCAATGTCCTGTTTTGTCTTTTTGTTGTCATTATTAGTGTGAGCGGTTATGTCATGTGGTGGCAACGTCGTCCTCGCAGTACTAGCGAAAGTATAGGACTAAATCCGCCAGCACGTGGTCAGCAGTTCTCCATTTGGTGGCCAATTGCTATTCCTTTATTGATAGTCGCGATTATATTTCCAACAGCGATAATTGCTATTTTGGTCATTGCATTGTTAGATTTTTTGGTAATATCTCGTGTTGCATTTCTACAGAAGTTACTAAAATAAGCAAAAGCGGTATATTTGTGGGTTAAAGGCATTGCAGCGGCACGTGTCTAGTCGATTGTATTTTTCTGTAGTGGGGCGACTTATAATAAGTTGCCCCATTTTTTTAGATTTTTGATCGTATGCGTTACAACATCGCAATGGCGTCTGTACTGGCACGCTTTCGCTCTTCTGCATTCAGTTCAATTAACCTGCCTTCTTTCATCAGTAGCAACCGATCTGCATGTTCAAAGTAGCCGTCATCATGACTGATGATAAATAGGGTTTTTCCCCTCGCCTTTAGCTCAGGTATCAGTGTCTGATAGAACACGCGGCGAAACGCAGGATCTTGGTCAGCCGCCCACTCATCAAGCAACAAAAACTCTTTTTGTTCGGCGACTGAAAGTAGCATCGCCAATCGCTTACGCTGACCTTGGGATAGCTTGTCTGTCGATAGTTGATTGTCTACGATTTCAATTTTATCCTGCAAGTTCAATTTATGCACCCAATCGTTGACCAGCGTCATATCAGGACTATCACCCTGATGGCCAATCAGTTGCTTAAACAGATGCTGATCGCTAAAAATAGCAGAAAATAGCTGCCTATAATCCGCATTATTCTTTGAGTTCTCTCCTGAGCCAATGAGCTGATCGTCCACTTTTATAGAGCCTGTGGTCGGTGTAAAAATGCCTGTGATAATTTTGGCCAAAGTGGATTTTCCGCTACCATTGGCACCGATTAAAAACACTACCTCACCACGGTTCAAAGTGAGGTTGACCGATTCTAATATATTCGTATTCTGCGTTTCAGTTTTGATACTGTCATAGCGATAGCCGACGTTGGTTAGCGACAGGGACTGCCAGTCTTTTGTCACGTGATCAGTCATAAATTCTGCCTGGTAATCAGCCAGTTTAAAAGACTGTATTTTGTCTAGCGCCACCTGCGCCGTTTGCAAGGTCGGATAAGCACCAACGGCGTGAAGAATAGGGGATTGCATGAACAAAATCGTTAAGGAAAATGTAGTTGCAACACTCATCGGTAGATTTAAATAGTTCGCTACCGCAAACACCACACCAATCGAAGCAAACATCATGATATTAGACCAGTTCACAGCAGATAAGTGGTAGGTATCAGATTTGATAACAGCCTTTTTGTATGCATTTGCATGAGACAGAAAGTCATCGTTATAGAGCTTTTTGGCGCGGTGCTGATTGAGTGACAGCTCCTTACGTCCATCTATAACGGATTGATAATCTTGATACAAAAGATCATTAATTGCTCGTAGTTCAACTAAGTGAATATAGACATGTTTGACTAAAATAGTACTTATCCAAATGGTCATCACAATCCAAAACATGATGATAAACAATAACGGCAGCGACAACCAACCTAGATATAGCGCTACACCCACAGACAAAATAATGCCTTGTACCAATTCAGGCATACGTACAAAGGCAACGGTAATAGATTGTATGTCTGAAGATAAGCTGGCAAGCAACCGCGCGCTACCCAAATGATCTATTTGCGGCACATGTGTATCGATAATTTGCTTGACCAGCTTTGTCCTGAGCTCATAGACGAACTTATGTCCCAAGCATGTCAGTGCATACTGTGATAAAAAAGTAGTGATGAGCAGCAGTACGACCAAGGCTGAAAAGTAACCCAAACTGAGCAAGGACAATGTATCAAAGACAGGCTGACTGATAAAAGTGTGGTTGATATAAGCAATGATACCCACACTGACAGCAGCATTAATTAAATTAAGTAAAATAACTTTGAGAAAAGGTAGGCGATAATGCGCCCAAATCATGTGATATAAAGAAATGCTAGTGCGAGAGGGCATAGTGGCTCAGTAATAAGAGAAGAACATAAAAATTTATATGCTATTGATAATCATTAGTATTTGTAATATTGTGGCGTTAATCTATTTATGTGTCAATGTGTTTGTACTGGCAACGGCCTAACTCACCATTATAAAGTAATACGACTTATTAGACTTATAATTAGTTGACACAATCAACCTTATTGTATATAGTTGCTTTTATCAACTATATAGGAGGTGTTGTATGTCTAAATATGCATTAAGCGAAACCTTACATCAATTGATACATACCTATACTAATCTGTTGCTTGAAGGGGTCAAACGTCAAGAGCTAGATTTATCTGTGACGCATATCAGAACATTAAAAGGCGTCTGTCAAAATCCTGAGGTCACCGCAAAATCGATCGCTCAGCGTATGCAACGTGACAAAGCACAAGTCACTCGCGCATTGAACGACCTTTTGGTCGCTGATTTAATCGTTAAAAAAGACAATCCTTTAGATGGTCGTAGCCAGTTGCTACAGCCAACCGCCAAAGGCAAGGCTGTGATGGCAAAGTTAAACGCTGCAGAAGAGTGGACGAGAGAACAGTTAACGCAACACTTAACAGAGGCTGAGCTCAATGCGTTTTTACAAGTGAGTAAGACTATGATTAACAATGTCAAAAATAGCCAAAGCTAAATGACAAAGCGGTTTGAAACAGCCTATATCAAAATGTTAATCGCGCATATTTAAGTTGAGTATTGCTTAAACACGATAAATGAATATTTTTTATTTGAACTAGGGCGTGTCTTCATTTCAGCATGGTGATAAAAATGAGATAAATTGCTGTCAAACAAGAAAAATAGCGCAGATTATATCGGGATATTAACCAGCCATTTGGCGATGCCTTTTCGTTGGCAGATATTACTTGGATTCCACAACTGGTTGTTTTAAATAGAGCAGGCTATCCTTTTTCTCAGTATGCACACTTTGAGCGCTGGAAAAATGCGGTTATGGCTCGCCCTAGTTTTAAGCAAGCGGTGACTGATTGGTTAAAGCAAGGGTAAGCAGCGACGACCGCAGAATGACCATAAAGTAAAAATGATAGCAAAATAAAGTGATGATGATAAAAAACGGTTTAATCCCATAAAATATTGAATACAAGAGAAGAGTCTTATAACTATGATAAATCAAAAACCCGTAAGAGAAGTCATGACCGTAGCTGATAAGCAAATGCTAACCCCGCATTATATTCGTGTTTGCTTAACAGCACAGCCTGCCACTATCGCTAATATCGCGACTATGACTGTTGGGGTAAATAATAAAGTTGCCATACCGATAGATAAAACCCAAGCGCTTGATTTAGAGGATAAGTCCAGCTTTGTGATGCGTACTTATACCCATCGCGGCGTTGATGTTGAAAAACAACAGATTTGGATTGATTTTGTCGCCCATGGTGATGAAGCGCCAGCTTCAGGCTGGGCCACGCATGCGCAAGTAGGTGATGAACTAGGTGTGATGATGAAGCCCAAAAACAAAGCGCTTTATCCTGAAACAGACCATATTTTATTAGTGGGTGATGCCACGGCTATACCAGTGCTTGGCGCGATATTACAAGACCTGCCTGCTACTACTAGTGGCCACTGTATTATTGAAGTGCATGATGCAGAGGACGAGCAAGATTTGCCAACTGCAGCCAATATCGAAATGACGTGGTTACATAATGCCGATCCTACGCAAGGCAGTCAGTTGGCTGATACGGTTAAATCTATAAAACTACCAAGCGCAAATCAAAGTCGTTTTGCTTACATTGCTAGTGAGTTTGCAACCGTCAAAGCCATTCGTCAGTATTTGAAAGGTGAGCAGAAGTGGTCGAAAGACGAGCTATATGCTTTTTCTTATTGGAAGGCAGGCGTGGCTGAAGATCAGTCTGCCAGTGATCGGCGTGCAGAAAAAGATGCAGAATAAGGTGTATTAAGCATTGTACTTTAAATGATGACACACCTTAACTCTATTCACTAAAAACTACTCACTAAAAATGATCACATTATTAATATCAAGTCCAACTCGGTATGAATTAATTTTAGTATTAGCATCGTCCAAGCATTGTCCAGTAGCAAGATTAAAGCGCTGCTTATAAATAGGTGAGGCAACGTACAGTACATCTTCGGTCGTACCAGTGTCACTTGCAATGCTAGTGCCACCAATTAACCCACGCGATAGTACGTTGGCCTGACTAAAAGGATCGTAATTATCAAGGGCAAACAAATCATTTTGGGTGGTACGAAAAACAGCAATTTGCTTGCCATCAACTAGTGCACAAACACCGGTGTCAGGTATGATATCGTCAAGAGTACAAATGGTATGTTGGTTCATGAGGCGTTATCCTTAAGTATGTACCGCTACAATTAATGAGTGCATAAGCAAACGAATGCGTTAAGTTGAATGATACTTTGCGAAGAGTCATGCATCACAAAGTATCAGCAGCATCAGATGAGAAACTAAGCCAACTCAACCAACTTAATAGTGGTTTTTTCAGCATCAGTGGCTGGACGTATTTGCTCTCGTTCTTGTACAAACACCACGTTATCATCGCCTTTTTCACTGTTCACGAAATGGCGGAAGCGTTTGAGCTTTTCGGTATTGCTGATGGTTGCTGCCCACTCGCATACGTAATTGTCTATCAATAGCTGCATTTGTGCTTCGAGTTCATCGGCAATACCTAAGCTGTCGTCAATGATAACGGATTGTAAATATTCAAGCCCGCCCTCTAAGCTTTCACGCCATTTGGAAGTACGCTGAAGTTTGTCGGCTGTTTTGATATAAAACATGATGATGCGGTCGATATATTTAACCATGGTTTCGGTATCGAGATCGGTGGCAAACAGTTCAGCATGGCGCGGGGTGATACCACCATTACCGCAGACAAATAGATTCCAGCCGTTTTCTGTTGCAATCATGCCAAAGTCTTTACTTTGTGCTTCGGCGCATTCGCGCATACAGCCAGACACGCCCATTTTGATTTTGTGCGGTGAGCGTACACCTTTGTAACGATCTTCCAGTCTTAGCGCGAGACCAATGCTGTCATCGACGCCATAGCGGCACCAGTTATTGCCAATACAAGATTTGACAGTACGTAATGACTTACCATAGGCGTGACCTGTTTCAAATCCTGCTTCAACCAACTGGCTCCAAATATCTGGTAGTTGTTCCATACGTGCACCAAACAAATCAACCCGTTGCCCACCGGTAATTTTGGTATATAAATTAAACTCTTTTGCCACTTGTCCAAGCACAATGAGCTTGTCTGCGGTAATCTCACCGCCAGGTACTCTTGGAACCACCGAATAAGTACCATCTTTTTGAATATTACCTAAATAGTAGTCATTGCTATCTTGCAATGGGGTCAGCTCTGATTTCAGTATATGATCGTTCCAGCATGAGGCTAAAATAGAGGCAACGGTTGGTTTGCAAGTCTCACAACCATGGCCGCTACCATGTGAGGTCAGTAGTTCATCAAAAGTTCTGATGCCATGTACGCGAACCAAGTTATACAAGTCTTGGCGCGAGTAGGCAAAGTGTTCGCATAAATTATTGTTCACCTCAAACCCAAGAGCGGTCAGCTGATAGCTAACGGTATCTTTTACCATCGGTGCACAGCCACCACAGCCCGTACCTGCACTGGTGGCAGCTTTTACATCAGCAATGGAGTAAGCACCGTTTTCAACTGCTGAACAAATGGTGCCTTTGGTCACGTTATAACAAGAGCAAATAGTCGCGGTGTCTGGTAAGTTCTCAATGCCCATGACGGGTTTTTCGACATTGGGTAATATCAGGCTTTCAGGATGAGCGGGTAGGTCAATATCATTTAAATATAGCTGCAATAAATTATTATAATCTTCGGTATCACCGACCAATACAGCGCCAAGCAAGTGTTTGTTGTCTGCTGTGGTCACCAATTTTTTATAAATACCTTCGGCTGGGTTTTGATACAAGTAGCTTAAACTGTCATCAGTTTTGCCATGCGCGTCACCAATGCTGCCAACATCGACACCCATTAGCTTCAGTTTGGTACTCATATCAGCACCAGTAAATATTTGCGCTTCTTGACCGGCAATTTGTGCCGCGCAGATACTGGCCATACTATAGCCAGGTGCGACCAAACCAAAGACTTTGTTATCCCATACTGCGCACTCACCAATAGCGTATACATGGTTGGCGTTGGTACGGCACTGGCCATCGATCAAAATACCACCACGGCCACCCATCTCAATCCCGCATTCTGGATTGTTTTTGATGATACTGTCTTGTGGCCTGATACCGGCACTAAACACGATCATATCGGTGTCTAAAATAGTGTCGTCTGTAAACTGCATGGTTAAGCAGTGAGCGTCGGTACTGGTATCATTTGGATCAAATGAAGAGTTGGTTATAATTTCTTTGGTATTCTTGCCCGTTAATACAGTGACGCCCAATGCCTCAATTTTGCGCTTTAAAATATCGCCACCAGCCGCATCAAGCTGAACGCCCATCAATTGCGGCGCGAACTCAACCACATAGGTATCCAGGCCTAGTGTGACCAGTGCTTTTGCAGCTTCGAGCCCTAGTAAGCCGCCGCCAACCACCACGCCCTTTTTGACAGCGGGTAATTCGGCAATGGCCAAAATCTCATCCAAATCTGCAATGGTTCGGTACACGTGGCAGTGGGCATGCTCACGGCCGGGAATAGGTGGTACAAATGGGTATGAGCCAGTGGCCAGCACCAGCTCACTATAATCAATTTGCTCACCTGATTCTGTTGTGATGCATTGATTGGCTGCATCAATATTGATGATACGTTGGTTTAGATGTAAGTTAATTTTTGACAGCTCATAGGCACTCAAATCCACCAAATTTAGCTTACTGGCATCTTTGTGTTCAAAATAGCTCGATAGGTATACACGATCATAAGCAGGGCGATCTTCTTCAGCAAAAACATGAATATCAAATTGTTGATGTAGTCCTTGTTCGATGGCTCTCTCAATAAAATGATGACCAACCATACCGTTGCCAATCACTACCAAATTGCCTCTTTCTGCTGTGCTCGCTGTCGTGCTATTCATACGCCTATCCTTAGTAATGGTTTGCTTCCAATATGGCCGCTGCCTATATAAGCCTTATTCCATAAACGGCTAATTTTGTCATCAATGGCTGATGCTAAGCGATTGATGACTACTAATGTACAACATTCAATAATCATGCCAGTGCGAGGGCTGTGAAAGCATCTTATTACCATAAGGTGATGCCCGAAGGGACTGCTACGGCATAGCCTGCTTATGTCTGGATGTTTTTGAAAATCTAGTAATGTGATTGTTTTGGGTAATAAAATTATGATGAATAATAATTACTTAGCACATTACATCTATGGTGCATGCACCAAAATAGATGAGCGTTTGCCCCAAATTGGTTGTTATTAATGTTGTTGAGACAGGTGAGGCGTACGGTTTGGCAGTACTGTTTTCATGACTAATAAAAAAATAATTTATACCTAGATAATTATCGTATGGCTACTGTAAATATGACCTAAAGAGTTTTTGTAGTATCAAATAAAAGATTGTTTTTATACTGATTTTTAATGTTTATAAAACCAACTGGCACAAGCATTGCATTGCTCTACATTGTGTTGACTCCCATTCTTTTTGAATATTTCTCAGCTTAAGTAACTGTTTTTGGCGCATTTAAAGGCTAATACTCAGATTGAAAACACGAAAAATACTTAGTTTTATTGCTTAATTCTAATAATTAATTTGAGTACCTGTTTTTGATGGTTCGTTTGAATACTTAGCATTTTAAATACTTAGCATGTTGTCATTAACCAAAAGTTAATCATTTGAGGAAGTCGCCTATGTCATCATCAACCCCCGTTGCACCCAGCAGCGATAAACTAAATGTCTTATCATTTACGGGCAAAAATAAAATCCTACATTTAGGTTGGATGGCATTTTTCCTTACTTTTTTTGTTTGGTTTAATCATGCGCCTTTTCTATCAGCGATTGGTGAAACACTTAATCTGACTAAAGATCAAGTCAAAACTTTGCTTATATTGAACGTTGCCTTGACCATTCCTGCTCGCGTTATTATTGGTATGTTGACCGATCGTTTTGGTCCGCGCATTGTTTATGCCGCGATTTTGTCCATTGGTGCGATTCCCTGTTTTACCTTTGCATTCGCGCAAGATTACAACACCTTGGCACTATCGCGTTTTTTGCTAGGTTTTGTCGGTGCAGGTTTTGTGGTTGGTATTCGTTTGATGAGTGATTGGTTTCCGACCAATGAGCTAGGTTGT
>NZ_JBQSVP010000081.1:0-13703 GCF_052376345.1 Psychrobacter sp. AOP5-GZ1-6
TCATTAAAGGATTTTACACGCTCGTTAAAAGCTGTGATCTGCCGCGCTTTTTCTTGTTCCATCTTTTGCTGATCCGCTTCCCTTTTAAGCTCCGCTTGGTGCTGCTGTTCAGCTTGGCGCTGCTGATCCGCTTTCCTTTTAAGCTCCGCTTGGTGCTGCTGTTCAGCCTGTTTTTTAAGCTCTGATTGCTCATGCTCTTTGATTAATCGAGCATGTAATAGATTAGTTCTCTGTTGCCAGTCGTTGAGCTTATCAGCGTTTAGCTGTGTTGTTTTTGTGGTCGTGATCTCGTTGTGTAGATCATCGTCTTGCTCAATAACTGCTTCTTGTTTATCAAGTAACTTTTGACGCTGTGAGTACAGAGGTTCTAAGCGTTGATAGCTCTTATTAGAAGTCGTTATTTGCTGCTTGAGTGTCTTTAAATCCTGGTCGGTTTGGTCTTTATAGCTCGTGATTGACAGCACTAGATCATCAAGCTTCTGCTGCGTCTTGTCGTTGATTTCATGAGCTTTGACAAGCTTTAGCTGTTCATGCTCATGCTCTAGTTTTTTGAGTGCGTCAACGTCATAATCTGCAAGCTGTTTGTATTTGTTGAATGTATCTATATTGTTTGTGACACTAATATCAACTAACTTGTCAAAAACACTCTCCCATATATCCTCATGTATCTCTTTTTCAATGACTGAATGATTGATTTTCTCAAGCACCTTTTCAGCTTTATTTAGCATTGCGTCAAACGGTTTCTGTATTTCTCTAAGCTCTTTATCGACTTTTAAAAGATTATTATGAACAGGTGCTATTTCTTTAATAATCTTTAAGTTTTTTTGTGTTTGTTTATCTATATGATCTAAGTGTTTTTTCAGCTCGTCAATGCTTTGCGTTGTCTGCTTCGTTTCATCTTTTCTAAACTGATCTAGTAGCTTAACCGCTTGCTTAATTGCTTCTATCTCATCTATCGTTTTGATAGAGGAAATACGGCTAGTGACAAGCTTAATATCTGCGCCCCATTCCTGACCCAAATGCTTAAATCTGTCAGGTGACTTTTCATAAGTATTCTTTAGAATTATTGTTTGCTCTGCTTGCTTAGACAGTATCTGCTCAATGCTTTTTATTGTTGATAACAAGCCGCTACGCTGCGCCTTTTTTTTGTCCTCTATACTGGTAGCTAAACTCATAAAGCTATCTAATACACTAGCATTATCAAGCTCTTTATTTGGCGACTTAAAACCGATCTTATTTAAATCAATACTGGCGTATGGTTTACGCTTCTTATATCCTACGGTGTAGTCTTTCTTATCGCTCGTAATAACTTGAGTATTTATTTCTAAATCAATGCGCCCATGATCGTTATAATCAATCTCAATATCGTTCTGCTTAATGTACTTATTAAGGTCGTTTATAGTCTCGTTGTACTCATTGATAACCGACTTTTCACCCTTTAGTAAATCTCTATAAAGTGACTTACCCAGCTTCATTTTTGGCAACTGATTTATACCTTGCTCACGGTATGATTTTTCAGTAATTTTAAGATCATCAGGTAGTCTTTTATTAGCCATTTCCGCCCACAAGCTGCGCTGATATTTAAGCTCATCGCCTCGCCCATTTAACCCTTTTCTTAGTCGTTCTCCAGTTGACCATAAACCCCAATTTTTTCGCTTAGATAATGAATAACTATCATCAGGGTTTTGTATAATCTCACGACTAGATAAAAGAATATGGGCATGGTGATTGTCTTTAGTTATTTCTAAAATCTGACCATCTTTTTTTTGTATATGGGTATGCGGTCTATGAATATTAACATCGACTAAAATATTGTAACGATCCGCTAACTCTTGGCTGTATTCCTCAACTAATTCTATTCGCTGATCTGCGCTTAATCCTCTCGGAAACATAACATCAATTTCAACACCTAATTGTGCCTTTGCTGATTTTTCTATTAGCTCAATTTCATTCCAAAACTGCTCTCTTTCTACCTCTATTTTATTGGCTACTTTCGGTACAATAAGGGCGGAATAAGCAACATTTTTCTCAATATCTTTAGTTGTTTTAACACCATACTCATCTATCAAATCAATACTTTTAGCTATTGTTTTTGCGGTATAATCATGTATCTTATTAGTCTTTTTATCCTCTAATTTAGATCCAGAATTATAAGCAGATTTAGCAATTACGCTACCTCCATTACCTTTAGTAACTGGTTTTACGCTAACGTGGAAACCTTGCTTATTCATTTATTTATGCTCCGCTGTTTTTGGCTTTTGGCTGTTACCCCGTAGGGCGAGCTTTAGGCGTTTCTGATAAAAAATAGTACCCCTTGCGGGTCTTTTTATCAGAAACTCCTAAGTTCGCTCTTACCAGAGGGGGAAATGCAACTACGCCCACAAAAAGATGTGGTCTTGTGCATTTAAAAATTGCTAAGTTAATGATTATTATGATATATTATTTTTATTATTATAACATCGAAAAAAGGAATAAAAAATGTCACTAATTGAAGATAGTTTACTGATTGAGAAACTAGAAGCAGTCAAACAGGCTCAAAATGCTTTGAATGAAGAAAAGAGCAATTATTATGTTGTGCTTGGAGAATGGCTTGAAAACGCCTTGCAAGGTGACAATCAACAGCTTAAAGATTATTTTATAAATGAGTCAGAAAATACTAAATACTTAAAGCGTAAAAATGATCGCTCTATCGCTAAGAAAATTGCTGATAAACTATCTGCTATGAACAAATCACAGAGTAGTAATCACGTACAAACTATTATAAAAAATGACGGTCAACACAATGCTGATCTCGATCTAAATTAAACAAAAAAACCTCTTATATGGCGGTCAGTGCTTCATGAATTCTTATTGATGCTATGGTATCAGATTTAGCCCTATGATCGCCACAATCCACACCTACACTCTCGCAAGTATCAGATAGTCTTATATAGTACCGTCTATTAAGCTTATCCATTGCTAAACTCATTAAAAAATTAGTAGATTTAGCTTGTAACTTAAAGTCTTTACTCGATGAACTATTAATTTTCTCAATATCGAAACCAGCATTAAATATATAGATCACAATCTTTAATAAATTTATTTATCTGACTCTCTATTTCTGAAACTTTTGGCATATCATCAAGCTCAAAATGACGTATATTATTAACTTTATACGCACCATTACTTAGGTTATTTATAATTATCTATATTTTAAAAAGACGACAAGAAAACCGATAAGCATATCTTATCGGTTTTCTCGTAATTACACCTTCCCACCCACGCCTTTAAACTTCTCAACGAATGCCGCAATTTTCTGCAAAACACTTTGCTTCTTGGTTAAGTATTGCGGATTGAGTGGACTCAGTTTAGGTAAGATAGCATTCAGCTCCGTACCGTTCTCACTGGCGTACTCACGCTTTAGAGAAGCGGTGATATAACGCTTAGCGGCATCTTCGTTAAGGTTTTCAGCGGCAATCATTTCTTTGACTTCACGTTGCTGCTCCACTTGAGCATAGCTAAAGAATGCGTCAATGATGCTAGATTTATCAGGGATGGTATCCAAGTTGGTTTGATTGATAAAATCAACCACTAGGCTCTCTTTGGCACGGTTACCAAGACTTGCCCGAATCAAACGACGCACTTCTTCAACCAAGGCAGACTTGTCCTTGGTATTTTTATTATGCTCAAAAATTAACTCAAGGATATAATCAAGATTGATCTCTTGTGATTTAAGCAAATCTATCTCAAACACCACATCATCCCAATCAATGGAAGACTCTCCCTGCTGGTCAGCTGCGTTTTCACGACGAAGCCAATCGCGTATGTCGTTATAGGTTGAGCGATAATCTTGTACTTCCCGTTCAGCAGGCACTTTAATGGCTTTCATAGCAACTAGCTCATCGTCGTTTAGGTAATGCTCATCCTTAAACGTCTCAACAGCGTCAGCATCGGTCACATCCAAGTTTTGCAGTGCTTTTAGGCTTGCAAACTCATCATAGTTTTGTAAGATGTTCTCGACACGCAAATACTCCCCGAATAACTTGGCAAAGTCTTTCTTGTCAGACTCTTTCACAATCTCATCAGGATTAGGGAAGCGTTGTTGCAGCTCTTTGACCACTTCCAAATAACCACGGCGCGCTTTACCTGTGGCGATATCGGTAAAGCCTTCTAAATATTCTTTATAGCTCTTCTCTAGCACTACGTTTTTGGTGTTTCTATCACCGAACAAAGTGATGGCATCAATAGTCGCTTTCTCTAGGTCTCGAAAGGTCACGATGTTGCCAAAGGTCTTGGTGGCATCATAGATACGGTTGGTACGTGAGAACGCTTGCATTAAGCCGTGATAGCGTAGGTTCTTATCCACGAATAAGGTGTTCAAGGTAGGGGCATCAAAACCTGTTAAGAACATACCAACGACAACCAGTAAGTCCACTTCCTGCTTGATGACACGCTCAGCAAGGTCGCGGTAGTAGTTCTGGAAGGATTTGCTGTCTACGCCATAATTGGTTTTAAACATCGCGTTATAGTCGCCAATAGCACTGCTTAAAAACTCTTTGGCACTGCTGTTCATGGCAGTAGGTTCAAAGCCTTCATCAGGGATGTCTCCCAAGGCATCTTGTTCTTCATTAGCAGCAAAAGAGAAGATGGTGGCGATCTTTAACGGTTTGTCGCTGTCCTTTTGCAAGTGGTTCAAAGTTTCATAGTAAGCCTTAGCAGCGTCTACACTACTGACAGCAAACATCGCGTTAAAGCCTTTACCACCAGACTTTAGACGATGGGTTTTTTGCCGATAGTGCGTTAACACATACTGTGAGATCTCATTGATACGATCAGGGTGCAATAACAGCTGTTTGTTCTCTGCTGCGGTAAGCTTCGTCTCATCCTGCTCGCTTTCAATACCGCTAAACTGGGGTCGTACATCGTTGTAATCGACTTTAAACTTCAATACCTTTTCATCACGAATGGCATCAGTGATGACGTAGGAATGCAGCTCATGACCGAACACTCCGGCAGTAGTCTCAGCACCTAATGCATTCTCTACAAAGATGGGTGTTCCGGTAAAGCCAAACTGGTAGAACTTTTTAAACTTCTTCTTCAGGTTCTTCTGCGCTTCACCAAACTGGCTACGATGTGCTTCATCAAAGATAAACACAACCTGTTTACCGTAGATGGGCAAATCGCTGTCACCTTTGATTAGGTTATTCAGTTTTTGAATGGTGGTAACAACGATTTTATTATCGTCTTTTTCAAGGTTTCGTTTAAGTCCTGCGGTACTGTCTGAGCCGTTGACGCTATCAGGGGAGAAGCGTTGATACTCTTTCATGGTTTGGTAATCAAGATCCTTACGGTCTACCACAAAAAATACTTTATCAATGAAAGGTAGCTCAGTGGCCAAACGTGCCGCTTTAAAGCTAGTTAAGGTCTTCCCTGAGCCTGTGGTATGCCAAATAAAGCCACCACTCTCAAGGCTGCTCCAGTTCTTGCCTTGGTAGGCACTGTTTATCTTCCACAAAATGCGCTCAGTAGCCGCTATCTGGTAGGGGCGCATAACCAATGAGGTGTCACTCACATCAAAGACGGTGTAATGCATCAGTACATTGAGTAGTGTGTTTTTTTGAAAGAAGGTGGCGGTAAAGTCTTTTAGATCTTTGATTAAGGTGTTATCTGATCTCGCCCAGTTCATGGTGAAATCAAAGCTGTTTCTATTGCGCTTAGTGGTGTTGGCAAAGTAGCGGGTGTCTGTACCGTTTGAGATCACAAACAGCTGTATGTATTTATATAGGGAGTTATCAGAGTTAAAGCTCTCTTTGCTATAACGATGCACTTGGTTAAAGGCTTCACGAATGGCAATACCACGCTTTTTCAGCTCAATTTGCACCAGTGGCAGCCCATTGACCAACACCGTGACATCATAACGGTTCGCCTGTGTGCCTGTTTGGGCAAACTGTTTGATCACCTGTACTTTATTGCGTGGGATATTTTTCTTATCGAGTAGCGCGATGTTTTGCAGCCGTCCATCGTCAAACGTAAAGTCATGAATATGATCATCATGAATTTTACGCGCTTTATCGGTGCTGTTATCGCTCGGATTATCGAGATATTCCATCACAAAACGTTGCCACTCATCGTCGGTGAATTGCACGTCATTTAAGGCTTGCAGCTGCACACGGACGTTAGCTAACATGGTTTTAGGAGAGTTTAAACCAGCGACAAACTCATAGCCTTGGTTTTGTAGGTCTTTGAGCAACTCACGCTCTAAATCGTCTTCGGTTTGATAGCCTCCATCAGGCTGATCACATTTGGTATATTTATTGAGGACGATAAAATTGTTCGATTCAGTAATGGTTTTGGTATGTTCAGTCATGGTCTGCTACCTCAGCCTTAGGAAAGCTCAATAACAGCTCACGATAATACTCATATTGCTGTTGACGCAGTTCAATCTCACGCGGCAAGCCTTCGATGAGGGAGGTGGTTAAAGCGTCGAATTTATCGAGGATAGCAACGATACGTTTTTGTTCAGGTAGGGATGGAATAGGAATTTTATATTCCATTATTCTAGCTTTATCCCCTCGTGGCATTTTTGCACCTTTCGCGTGCTGCATATTGTAATTAAAGAAATTATCATCAGCTAAAATTTGGTATAAATATCGAGGGTGTACTGCTTCATCAGTTCGATGAACAACCAATACATCCCCATTTGTGCCACCAATACAATCAGCCTGCCATATCTTCTTTAAATAAGGGCGAATATTACCAATCAAAATATCGTTATCTTGATATTTAGTTGAGTTACCTTGAGTTGGAACATGACTTGATTCCTCTTTACCTGCTTTATCCTGTAAAAGATTATTCACACCTACATAGTTTTCTTCGTTCAGAAGTTCATAGCTAATACGTGTTTTTGAATACTCTGCTACTTCTCCCAATAATTTCCATTCGACTTTGCTTTCCGCGAAAGTTAATAATTGCTCACGATAATAGGTATATTGCTGCTTACGTGCGGTAAGTTCTGAGGTAAGTTCTGAGGTAAGCTCTAAAGTAAGCTTTGTAAACGTGTTTAGAATGCGTACAATTTCAACTTGGACGTTCAAAGGAACAATAGGTATTTTAACGTCTAATATTTGATTTTTACGTAGGTTTGTTTGGGTAACTCCATTGTCATGCTTTATTAATTGCGGTGTACGATTTAAATAAGAATATAAGAATATAGGCAACAACAACTCATTATTTTTCACACTAATTCTGCCAATACGCTGATTTAATGTGTACTTATCACTATCTTCAACAAAAAATGTTTTTGCAAGTGCTTTACCATTTGGTAAGTCGCTCATCACAATCAAAATATCATCAGCAAAAAGCGGACAAATTTGTTCATCTGAGTACTTTACAACCTCGCCATCTGTAGATATAAATTTAGAATTGACAACAATATACTCACCATCTTCTACTATATGCTTTTCATGTCCTTTTCCATTGTTAAAATTAGCTACTTCATCTAATGTTCTCCATTTAATTTCAACACCGTCAAGCAGCTTATTTATATAACTTAAATCATTCATGCCTCAATCTCCGCAACGATTTTATCGATATCAGTGCGCAGCTGATTAATCTTAGCAACGGTAGTTTTTAGCTCAACATTCAGAGTCGTAATATCAATTACCTCACGCGTGTCTTCCGCTTCCACGTAGGCGCTAACTGACAGATTGTAGTCATTGGTGGCAATCGTGCTGTTATCGACGCTCACGGCTAAATATTCCGCATCTGTTTTACTATCAAACAGCGCCATCAGTTGAGCAATATGGTCATCGGTAAGGACGTTAGTATTGGTTTCCGCCTTAAATAATTTACTTGCATCAATAAACTGAGTCTTGCTATCCGTTTTATGCTTGGACAGCACTAGGATAGTAACGGATATGGTTGTACCAAAGAATAAATTGGGCGCAAGTGAAATAACAGTTTCTACATAATTATTGTCAATTAAATATTCACGAATTTTCTTTTCAGCACCGCCACGATAAAAGATACCAGGGAAGCAAACAATCGCTGCTCGTCCCTTACTAGATAAGTAATTCAAAGCATGGAGCACAAAAGCAAAGTCGGCTTTAGATTTGGGCGCGAGTACCCCAGCTGGCGCAAAACGCTCATCGTTAATCAGAGTGGGATCGTCGCTACCAATCCATTTCACCGAATATGGTGGATTAGAAACGATGGCATCAAAGGGTTTGTCATCACCAAAATGCGGATTTAACAACGTATTGCCCAGCACGATATTGAACTTGTCGTAATTGATGTTGTGCAAAAACATATTCATACGGGCAAGGTTATACGTGGTGTGATTGATTTCCTGACCAAAAAAGCCGTCTTCGATGATGTGGTTATCAAAATGCTTTTTTGCTTGTAATAATAGCGAGCCTGACCCTGCGGCTGGGTCATAAATCTTATTAACCGTTTCCTGCTTGTGCATGGCAATTTGCGCAATCAGCTTAGAAACGCTTTGCGGGGTAAAGAACTCGCCCCCTGATTTCCCAGCGTTGGCGGCATAGTTCGAGATCAGATACTCATAGGCATCACCAAATAAATCAATTTGATTGTCAGAGAATTGGTCTAACTTGAGACCTGCTACGCCTTTAAGCACTGCTGATAAACGCGTATTCTTATCGGCAACCGTATTACCTAAGCGGTTACTAGTGGTGTCAAAATCAGCAAACAAGCCTTTGATGTCAGGCTCGGATGGGTAGCCATTGGCTGAGCCTTCAATCGCCTTGAATATGGCTGCTAAGTCTGTATTAAGGTTTTCGTTTCTGTGAGCGCTTTTAGCGATCGTGGCAAACAGTTGGCTTGGGTAAATAAAATAGCCCTTAGTTTTAATCGCATCGTCTTTAATATCATCAGTAATCACACTATCAGGAAGTGCAGCGTAATTGACGCTCTCATCACCTGCTTCAATATAACTGGCAAAATTCTCACTGATAAAGCGATAAAACAGCGTACCGAGTACATACTGCTTAAAGTCCCAGCCATCGACTGAACCACGAACCTCATTTGCAATTTGCCATATTTGGCGATGGAGTTCGGCGCGTTGTTGGGTACTTGTCATGATAAAAATCCTATAAAATAATAGTGAGGCCTAGAAGTGCCTCACATTTTGTATAATTTCGATTTGTAATCAATTATCTAAGACTAATATTGATATACTTACCATCACTGTCTGTTTTTAGGTGCATTATACGGTGTTTAACTGCACATCGATTTTTTAACCGCCCTGACTATATTAGAAGCAAATTTATTGGAGGGAGCCATATCTGACAGAACTAAGCTCTTATATTTTAAGATCTCGATTGATAGCATCAACACCCTTTACGGTTGTCTTGATGCGCTTGTCATTCTCTAAACTGTTAGCGATACGCTCAAGCTAATAACAGGCTTTTATTAAGCTTAATTTTAGGCTTTTGGGGGCGCTCTTGATCGCCTTGTCTTTGTATTGCTATGCTCATTTTGCACACTTATTTTTGAGTAGTTGTTTTTCTAGCAGTTGATGTCTTTTGCTCTTGGCTAATACTGTCTGCCAATTCTGCTTCGGTTTGCTGTGCTAATTCAAAGACATTAACGTCACTAGATAGCTGCTTGTTTTGCTCTTTTAGTGTTGCAATCTCGCTTACAAAATTATCATGCTTAGATTTAATACTCTCAAGCTCTGCACGTAGCTGCTTATCGCTCTTTTCATAGCCCTTGATCTCACCGCTCAAGGTCGCGATCTGTGTCAGCTGCTCGTTACTTTTAACTTGTAGATCATCAAACTGCGTCGATGACTTTTCAAGCTCTGCTTTTTGCTTATCGACTTGTTCTGTTAATGTCGATTTTTCAGCGTTGGCTTTCGTCAAGTCAGTCGTTAGCTGTTGATTGCTAGCTTTGAGTGTAGCGTTATCACTATCTAAGCTCTCAACATCACGTTTTAGAGACTTATTTTCGTTAGTCGTTGACTCAATTTTTACCAATAAATCAGCATTAGCTTTTTCAAGTTCAAGCTTGTCAGTTTTGAGCTGTTCATTCTCTGCGTCTGTCGTCTGAATATAGCTCTCTAGCTCTATCACTTCTAAATTTAGACCTTTGACTGTTTCGTCATGTGCGTGACGCTCTAAATTTAGCGTCTCGTTCGCTTTTTCTTGCGCTTGACCTGTGACATTAACAAGTAGATCAATGACCATAGTTTCAAGCTCACCTAAAACCGATTTTTTTAGCTCCTCATCAACGGTAAACTCAGCTGCTTTTTTCTCGCTTGGCTCTCCAATCGCGGCTTTGTTGACTTGCCAAGACTTCAATGCAGGTTTGATCGAATTGTACGAGTAACCGCCAGCGCCCCTTATCGCTTCATACGTAGGTTTAATGTTCTGCTCAACAAGCGCGTTGATAGTGTCATGAATATTTTTTTCTAACTCTTTAGATATTGTCATTGTCTGTAAGCCTTGATTTATTTGATGTTTAAATACTTTATTGATATTAAGTATAACATGATAGGATAGGATAGCAAGAAATAATATAATAGTATTATATTATCATAATATCCTATCATATTACTATTATATCATTATTATTATCGACCAAAAAAAACACGCTCTTAAATAGGCGTGTACGGCGTTGAAGTATCCAAAGTAAGGGAACATAGCAGAGCAGCTCAGAAAGGCGCTGACGGGCAGATTTAGGGCATATAGCGATACTTTATATAAGCGTGGCAACTATAGAAAATGAGTAAGCATCGAAAGAGCTATAGCAACATTAGGCTCTCTATAAAATAGCCTAAGCAGACAAACAAGCTAATGCGGTAAGCAAGATGAGGGATTGCGACTCAGTGAAGCTGATTTATGAGACGATATATAATTTTTGCAAGCACAACACGGCGAGTTAAACATCGCGACAAGCATAAGCATACTTTAAGAAACCCTGGGCGCTTCTCGCTACGCTCAAAACCCCTGCGGGAGACCTACGGTCTTTATCTGATAGCTTGTGCATCACTTTTTCGCTCTGTAACCCTCATGGTTGTAACGTTTCTTGGTCAAAAAGTGTGTCAAAAAAGGTGCTGTTTTGAGAGCGTGCCAAAATCCGCTTTTCTTCTGCTTCTTTTGCTTTTTTGCACCATCGATTTACTGTTGTTCGATCGACTTTGACTTGTCGCGCAGCTTCTGCTTTTGATATACCATCGGCAACTAGAGCCAGTGCCTTTTTTCTGTTCCGTGTGTTATTTTTTTTCTGCTTTGCGCCTGTCACCTTACCGCCTTTTTTCCCTATTTTCGCTTTCTCTTTACTTAATTTTTTGCTGATATGTTTTGATTTGCCGGTGTATTTCTCCCAAACCCAGTCAGCAATGCTTCTAGCGATATTTTGGACTTCGTTGTGTGGCAACAAATCATTAGAAAATAGCTCTGCGTTTACAGCGTGGCAGCGCGATAATACGAAGCTGTATAACTGGTCGCAGTTTTTGCACTTCTGTTTGTATGAGTACGCGTCAAATCGCACTGTATGAAACGTGTCGTTATTACGACCAAGCCCTAAGTAGTCGTCAGGCTTTTGATTGCTGTAGTTTGTTGATAGGTCGAAGTTTTTTGATAGCTGATCGAGGCTGTAAGGCGCAACTGAATTATAGAAAATCGTTTGATTTATGGGATTAAAAGGGTTGCGTGATATGTGATGAGTGTATGCGCTATCTGCATTAAGCTCTATCGTCATTGCTCTGCGTATTGAGTGCAGCCAAAATACAATTTTTTGATTGCATTTATCGCTGACACTAACTGGTGTTTCGAGTTCAAAGAAATACTGACAATGACCGTTTAGATCATTTTTTATGATGATTTGGGGCGGCGGCAAACCCGCTTCATACCAGTTTA
Organism: Psychrobacter sp. AOP5-GZ1-6; assembly: GCF_052376345.1. Lineage (NCBI taxonomy): Bacteria > Pseudomonadati > Pseudomonadota > Gammaproteobacteria > Moraxellales > Moraxellaceae > Psychrobacter > Psychrobacter sp. AOP5-GZ1-6. Next base: position 11,862 of record NZ_JBQSVP010000081.1, read on the forward strand.
AGAAGCAATTATGTCCGTATTCTTTTGGTGAGTTCGGGTGCATTTCATCAACGTCAAAAACGATATAGCGCACTAATTTAGCAGAATTGAATTGTATTAATTTGCCGCATTTAAGCGCGTGTTGCTTTTCGATTGGGTCAGTTAAGCCTTTGCCTTTTTCGAGGCTTACACGAAGCCATGCGGGCATATTGTTATAGAAACGATTGAGAGTTGGAATTTTGAGAACGTCATTACTAGATAATGACGGATTTTGGACGGTCGCATATTGTGTGCTCATTGGTTGTAAAACTTGTATTTTGAGCTAACACCAATTACAATATAGCTTGGTTAGTCGCTTTATCATAGTCAGTCTGTAGCTGATTTAAAGCAAAGTTAAGTCATGTTCCCCAACATTTCTTAACCATGAAATTTGTATGCAAAGCCCACGTTTCGAGCGTGGGTTTTTTGCATTTAATTAGTGTACACTTTTATTCTGTTTCGTTCAATGCCTTATAAACTCAGGCTTTCAATGTTATTTTTAATATCATACCTACACCACATCTAATTGATTTTAAAAATCACAAAGCTATATTGCGCTTAGTTTTCTTTACTATCGAGCCACGCTATAAAACCCCAAACTAGCCCGAAAAGCACACACAAAGCGACTGCTGATATAAACATCTGAAACCATAAGTCGTACACATAAACAATCGAAAGCATCAAACATAAAGCAATAAAACCTGCTGTCATAGTGGTCATAGTCGCCGGTGATTGTGACATAAAGACAGCACTTCTTTTGATGCTAGTTAGCGTTGTTCTCATGTCACGAGCTGTTACATCAGTTGAATTTTTAACGCCCTTTAGGGCAGTTGTATGCGCTTCTGCGACTTGCTTTAGTTTCTCTAAATCATCGTTATATCTAGTGTTAGCGTCTGCGCTTGCGGTATTCAGTTTCTCGATGCTCTCAAGCAATGTCTTATGTATTTTCGTCATGTTGCTTTCAAGCTTGTCATTGATAGCAGTAACTTGATTGTTATGATCGCTAATAGATAGCTTTTTATGCTCAACCAATCGCTCAATTTCATCATTGATTTTGCTTTGAATGAACGGCTCGATATTAGCAATAACACGCGCTATCTGATCGCTATACTCATTCTTTACGTCTGTCTTAATAAGTAGCTCAACGCCTTGCTTTAAATGAATTAAAGCCTGACGCTCCGCGCTTATTATAAAGCGCTGGTTAGACTCTGCGCCCTCATTTAGCTTAGTGATAACGTTGCTTAAATCACTGATTTTATCGTCAATATTATAAAGACTGTTATCAAGTCTTTTATCTATCGTCTCGCTTGCCGTATCGCCTAAATTTTGCAGCACTGGAATGACGGCTTTTAGTGCTGTGACGATCTTTTCAATATCGTCGTGTAGTTGCTGATCGCTCATGTTGTTGTCCTTAATTAAAATGGTCGCGGTGATGAATAGCTGTCTCTATCAAGGCTTTGTTGTGTGGTCTTTTTTAGCTGCTTCATCTGCGGCTGTAGCGCCGTGATCGTCTCATTACCCGATTGATGCTCAAGCACTTCGTTAAACTTAGCGTTTAGCTGCTCAATGACCTCGATTTTTTGCTTGTTATCAGGCAGTTTATCTAGCTGATTAATGAAGCTTTCAGTATCATTTTTAGCCGTTACTTCAAACCTCTTAGTTAGTGTGTCGCTCATGTTCTGCTGTATATTTGTTAGACTATCAACATGATTAAAACCGTCTAGCATCATTGCCGTTATTGCCAATTTTTCAGCACTTTCTATAAGCGCGTTGGGCGCATCAATCGCTTTAAAATCAATATCTTTTATGTCATTTACAACACGA
>NZ_JBQSVP010000082.1:0-13683 GCF_052376345.1 Psychrobacter sp. AOP5-GZ1-6
TGGCAGCAGTCAAAGCAGTAGCCTAAACAATAACAAGGAAGGAGAACAACAAACCGCATTTGGCCAATTTAGCCAGGATACCAATGACAGCGCACTAGATAATGCCGGACAGTGGCAACAAGCCAACCTGCTCATCGACTCTCAGCGTCACCTTGCCATGCTCACAGGGCAGCATAGCCAACATGCCAGTACTGAAAATACGCATAGCCACGCAACAGGCAGCACCCATCATCACAGTCAAACCCAGATGAACCAACTGGTGGCAGGCGATATCCATTACTACTCAAACAAAGCTCAGACCCATACCGCGGCTCATGGTGATGTAACGATACAAGCGCATCAAGATCAGATGCGTCTAGATAGTGAGCAAGTGCTACGCCTGCATAGTCGAGACAGTATCGAGATCATCGCGCCTGATACGCTGACCCTAAAATCAGCGGGTAGTGGTATTGAGATAACAGGTGGTAATGTGACGTTTATCACGCCTGCTCAAGTGGGCTATAAGGCAAGTAAGGTGGATCGGGGTAGTGGGGGTGCAAGTAGCCCAACGATTACTATGCCGCAAGACGAACTTGCTGACTGCGTTGCAAAAACGGAAAGTGCTGGTAAAACAGGTGGAGCTGTCTAGATATGCTATTACCACAAGTTGAGTATTTGGACGACATACAAGACACTCACGCATACCAAGAGCAGCTCAAAGCCGTGTACAAAGTCATCTCCAATAATCAATATCAGCAGTTGACAGTTATCATTGATCTCAATACGTATGGAACTGCCGTCTTTGCCGTACTCGATAACGGCACTAATTTGCCATTTGAGCGCATCAAACGTATTCATCATACCTTTAAGGATGATCTAGCACTTATCGACATTCAACTAAATAGTAGTACTGATCAACGTCTACTTGAGCAACTACTTGCATTAAGCGTATATGAAAATAGCAATGATGTATCAGGTCATCCTCACCCACGTAGCGTCTGTCTATGGCTCTTTGAGCAGCCCATTACGGAAAGGCTGAAACATAGCGTCTATCTGATGGGTCAAGCGTACGGGCTAGGCTCAAATAAAAAGCGCTATTTACGCTATTGGGATCCTAGAGTATTAGCTTTAATGACTCATATATGGACAGCTGAGCAAAAGTTACAGATACATCAGCTAGGACTGATTCATATTTACTATATTGACTGGAATAATGAGATGACCGTATTGACTCTACCTACACCAAATGAGGTATATCCAGCCGATACTCAAAAGGCGTTAGAGCAGCTTAAATCGCTACCGTTTAGATTTAGTCAGCAGCAGTGGTCACTACTAGAGCAGATAGAGTGGATGAATATGATAGTTAGACAGTTAAAAGAGCAGGTAATGATTACAGATCGGGTTTATGAGGTAGTACTGTCTAATGCAACTTCCATGCGGTCAAACTATCACGGTAGGATAAAGGCAACAACAAAGATAGTAAATGAATTAAGTAATTAACAAAACAGTATTTGAGGAATGATAAGATGGCAAATAAACTAGTAGTGTCCAATCAGCCACCACCCCTTCTTATGTCAAATGAAAATGACTCACTAGATGCTAATTGTAGTTATGGTTGTGGGTCAATGGGTATACCTATATTACCTGTAGTTTATAGTAAGTTAAATTATAAAATTAATAGTAAAGACGAACGCTATTTCGAACATGATTTGACATTAGATTCTAAGAGTCACAATGCTTTAACTAGCTTGCCATCTAATTGTTATTTATATATGTATGTTGATAGAAGAGCACCACTCAACAGAAAAGGAGTTTATTTTACAGGTCAAGACGGAGCATTAAAACGAATATCACTTGGAGGTTCTCAAGGTGAAGATCAAGCACAACCTCCTACTTGTACAAAAAAAAATCATAATACTTTAGATTCCAAATTCATAAGTTTGAACCATTTTGAGTCGATATGGCTGATGATTAGCCATGCCAAACTAAGCCAAGATCAAATTTGGAAACTTGAAGTAGATGAAGATTATCGAAAAAAAAGAATGCAAAAAATTGATCCAGAAGCGTTAGCAAAAAACTCAAATACTGAATATTTAGATAAACCTGAAAATAGTAAGTTTTTGCTAAATTATATGAAAAGCTTTCATCTAAGAAAGCATCTTTCGAATAGTGAAAGTTCTGATCCCTTCAATATTAAATATCAAATCGATGAGAAGTCTATAGATAGAAAAACACATTCAGGAAGTTATGCTGCTGCAAATGCTTTGTATAGAAGGATGCAGAATAGTATTGATAATCACGTAGAGTCTTTAGAATTAGAGCTCAAAGAGAGTCATTTGTTACCAGTTAAAACATCGTCGAAAGTCATCGCCGAAAGCCAAAGCGTAATTGCAAGTCAAAAACTAATAAAACCCATGATGGTCGCTCTACCAGATCCAGTAGGCGAAGTACTTGCGGCAGCAGAGAAGCGGAACTATCTACTTAAAAAGCTAGATGATAAATATAAAGACAAAAGTAAAGTTCGAGAGCAAGTCAATGCTATCATTATTGATAATATCCGACAAAGTTTAGAAGCAAGTGTTGAGTATGATTCAACTGTACCGCAAGCGCCTGGTACTATGGCTGATCACATAACAGGTCGCAATGAGATCAGCCAAAAAAATAATAAAAACATTTATAACTATATCAATCAAGTAAAATTTCAAGCTGTCCTAGAGGAGGCAAAAAAGAGCCGTCAAGACAAAGCCGCTATTGCCGCTGCACGTCAAACCTTTATCGAGGCCATTACAAATCCAGAGTTTGCTAGGGTAATGCGTGAAGACTTCCCTAAAAATGATGAGGACAGTCATGTAGGTTATGCGCAAATTATCGCCCAAGCTATTCAAGGCATCGGTATTGATGAGAGTAATATCGGCATACCTGACAGCATATGGGCAGACTATCAGCCTGAGCAAGCAATAGGCATGAGTGCCAAGCAAGAGTTTGAACAATCGCTATTACCTTGTATCACAGGTCAGAAACCTATTGAAGACAACTGGTTAATTAAAGCGCTTATTGGACTTAATAAAGAAGATAATCAAAAGATGGCAGATGCACCAACCTTTGAAAACTTAGCCCCCCGAGCCAGTGACTTTATTGGTACGGCGACAAACTGGGCAATGGCATTTAAAGCTAAAAAGCAAAAACAGAACATAAAGACCAGTCAAGCTCAAAACATTGAGCGTCTCAACGATCTTGCTAACTACAAAGCGCAAGTCGTACAAACTCTAAGCAGTAACATGGCACATATAAAAGACAATCACAAACTGCTCTACAAGCTTGACCTGTGGTCACAAGCCACTGTGCATCAAGCTACAGGGTTTAAACTGGCGCAAAGAGTTCTAAAGTACAGTCCAGAAGCCGTACTTAAATGGAGTGAGCAACGTCTAAGCCGATCTATTAATAAAGCCAAACCCCATGCCACGCTACTACCAGCCAGTATCGACAATAGAGTTGTCAGTAGCGCCTCCTCAGTCAAAACGCCAATTGCTATAGATTTAGTAAACTCACATGGTGTGAATCAAACAGCTCTAGATATATTTGATAAATCAGCTAATGGTAATGAGCATGCTCGTACTGTAGTCACTATGTATGCAAGCGAAGATATCGCACGTACCACGCAAACCATTAATGAAGACATAACTAGACAGGTCGCTCAGCTCAACAGCGATCTTGATCCTATCAATGGTCAATACAGTCAGCTTGAGCGCCAATCAGCAGGCAAAGCGGCACTAGTATCAGTAGGTATTGGTCTGTTTCAGTTACGTAGTATATGGATGGGCAAGAGCAGTCTTGGTAGTATGGCGCGTAGAGGCGACCGTTTGGGTCTTGAGTTTATGACCGCTTATGCAAGCACCACGCTTGCATTGACCACAGCCAGCCTTGATGTCGCTAATGCGGGATTACAGATGAAAGCGGCGCGTAGTGCATGGGTGGCAAGGCTTAGTTTAAGCGTGGGTGTGCTTGGCGCTGTGGGAGCTGGGTTTGAGGTGTATAGCCTAAATATAAGTCTTGAAAGACATATGGAGAACAAGAGTGGTATCAGTGAAAGAGCTACAAACATAGCAATTGGCTCAGCATTTACAGCAGGTGTAGCAGGTCTTGGCTATGGCACATTGGTATTTGCAAGCGCAGGTGCTTTTGTATTACCTTGGCTTGGCGCTATTATAGCAATTGCTTGGGGCGTCAGTCTTATCGCTCAGTGGGTCGCCTTTCGCTATGATAAAGGTCATATATTGCCCGTTCATTATTGGCTAGATGCTGGGGTCTTTGGCAATAAGTCTATGCTAAATGACGAGTATCCTAATAATCCGTTTAAGATACAGGCAATGAGTAGCCTTGAGCAAGACATGCACGCTTACTCCTTGGCTTTGACTGAGATACAAGTTAATCCAAAATTTGCAACAAGTACTGCTAATTTTAGACAAACATTATCAGGACAAATAGAGATAACATTAAGTCAGTGGAATGATGATAGTGAGATTGTCGTTGAGTTTATCGGTATCAGCAGCCAAGAGCGAGGACTAGATAGAAAATCATTTAATATAAAAACGCTTAAACGACAAAACAAAGCCGTTGAAACATCCAAAGTACTACAGGTTACTTTGGATATTCCTCAGACCAGTCACTTCAAGGCACAGTATTTAGGATCAGAAAGAGAAGGAACAATAAATCCCAATGAGAAAAAGCGTATGGAACAAGCCCGTCAAAGGGCACGCAATAATCCGAATAGTCAAATTGAACAGCTAAGAGTGGTGGTCTTGTACTCATTAAATCCAAGTATCAATCCGCATTATCAACTGCGCACCACGGTAACAAGCTAATAGGGATAAGCCAATGATTGAAGACAAGCATAGTCAATTTGCCAAACACATTAATGAGCTACAAGAAGTTCTTGAAAGTCCTTATAGCAGCAAGATTGATAAAGTGCTATTAAAAGATAGCGAGGATATCGAGCACCTCAACAAAGAGATTGCTAATATTAATCCCGACTACTTAACTTTTTTCCCCAGCTATTTCTGGTATTGGTATTTTGGTATAGGGTGGATTTATTTTTCTACTTTCATGTTTCTTATTCTTTTTACTAACGGTCTTTTAGATTTACAAAGTTCTAATATACCTCTATTATTACTAGATATTTTTATAGCATTATTTGTATTTATTCCGTCCTGTACACCTCTAATTCTACTTCTCTATCAACTTATAAGAAAACATCCGTACCGCATTCAATACTACTTTTTAAAAAAAGAGCAAAAGGTCGCTTATTATTATCGCCCTTCACTACAGTTTTTTAAACCTTTTGAATTAAAAATAGTAGATTATAAAGACCTTATTCCTGAAATACACACCATCAAAAATAACACAGCATACACTCCATTGAATCTATATATCGCGAATCCTAACACAGGAGATATTACCCACCATATAAAACCGCATGATGTCAGTGTTGACCCGCGTGTACATTGGGCGTTTATCCGTACCTATATGGAAAGTAATGCCACCGACTTACCGATAAATCCTGAGTTTTGCGAAGCTTATCCCGCTGATACCAGTAAATCACTATTTGCTTGTAGCGATATCGTCTTTCGTAAATACGGTATTCTTGATACGCAGCATTCAGGCGGTGGTCAGATCATTGTCTTTATAATAGGCTCACTATTTACACTTGGCTATCTATTGCAAGGAAACAATTATCAAACTGCCAAACGAGCCATTTTACACCCTGATGTGCAGAAGCTACTGACATGGGACGGTCAAGATAATCCGTATCCGATACAGCCCATAACTGATGAAGCCAGATTAGCCTTTGAAGGTAGGAATTGGGAAGTTAATGTCAGATGGGTATGTATCATACTTATTAACGTTGGTTTATTTGCTTGGGCGGTGATGGCTTATAATAGTTGATAGAGATTGAGATAATAACATGCAATTACGCGATGACTTTGCCAAACATATTAGCGAGCTTCATAATCCTATTGACCGTCCATATAGTCAGAATATAGATGATAAGCTGTTCAATAGTATTGAAGATGTTGAGCATCTTAATAAAGAAACTCACGATATTAATCCTGATTACTTAACATTCCTACCAGCGTACTTTTGGGTGTTTTATTTTGCGATGGGCTGGATTTACGTATCAGCGATTTTCTTAACAAATTTCATTTATGATGATATTACTTATGTTTATATAAGACCTGAAGGATGGGGTGCGATTAATATCTTAGGTACATTACTATATCTTTTTGCAGCTGGAATACCTGTCCTCCTTCTTTTATATCAATTAGTTAGAAAATATCCTATTCGAACCCAATACTACTTTTTAAAGCAGCAGCAAAAGATAGCCTACTACTACCGTCCACTCTGGAAGTTTAGACAGCCCTACGAGCTGAAAATAGTAGACTATAAAGATGTGCATCCAGACCTGCATCAAGATCCGTACAATCGAGCCTACACACCGCTCAATCTGTATGTCGCTGATCCTGAGACTGGCGATATCACCCATCATCTCAAGCTAGAGGATTATAGAGTCAACCCACGCGTACAATGGGCATTTATTCGCACTTATATGGAAAGCCCTGCAGATGAGTTGCCAGTAGACGCTCAGTTCTGTGAGGCTTATCCAGCTGACACAAGCAAATCGCTATTTGCCTGTGCTGATATTATCTATCGCAAAAACGGCATAATACCTAGCAATCATTCTGGTGGCGGTCAGATCATGATCTTTATCATAGGCTCAATAATCGCTTTGGGTAATCTATTTCAGGCAAATCATTATCAATGTACCAAACGAGCTATATTACATCCTGACGTCAGTAAGCTACTCACTTGGGATGGACAAGACAATCCCTATCCGATACAGCCTATAACTGATGAAGCCGAATTAGCCTTTGAAGGTAGCAATTGGGAAGTTAATGTCAGATGGGTATGTATCATACTGATTAATGCTAGTCTATTTGCTTGGGCGGTAGTGGCTTATAATGCTTAGCTAGTTATTTACTGTTAGCCATCCTCTGCGTCATGGACAGCATGTCCTCATCGACTTCATCGGTGGTGACTTAACCCATCCTATCATCATCGGCAGCACCCATAACGGACAAGGCAATATCGATGCTCAGCACAACAGCATCGACGCCACCAGTCCAGCTTGGTTCATTAACCAAAGCCATGCATACCCCATAGATGGTATCAAAACCCAAAGCATTGATAGCAGTCGCAGAGGCGATGCGACCAAAGACAGCATCACTAATGGCTATAACCAGCTTATGTTTGATGCCCATCCTGAGAGTCCGCAGATCAACGCCTATAGCAGCAGCTACCAGTCCAGCCTAACCATTGGTCATCTGTATCAGCATACCGACCATACCCGTGGCCAAGCACGTGGACAAGGTATCAGTATCGAGCCCCAAGCCGCTGCCAATATCCAAGGCAGCACAGGCATTCATATCAGTAGTAGCCAGTCGGACCCTTCATCAAACCCTCACATGGGCCATGACAGCCATAGCAAACTACAAACCGCTGACCAACATCAAATAGCCTATCAAAGCCTAGCAGAAACCCATCAACCTGTCGGCATAGATGGCAGCAATCAAAGCAGTAGCCGAAGCAATAACAAGGAAGGAGAACAACAAACCGCATTTGGTCAATTTAGCGAAGATACCAATGACAGCGCACTAGATGATGCCGGGCAGTGGCAACAGTCCAACCTGCTCATCGACTCTCAACGTCACCTTGCCATGCTCACAGGACAACACAGTCAACATACCAGTACTGAAAACACGCATAGCCACGCAACAGGCAGCACCCATCATCACAGTCAAACCCAGATGAACCAACTGGTGGCAGGTGATATCCATTACTACTCAAACAAAGCTCAGACCCATACCGCGGCTCATGGTGATGTAACGATACAAGCGCATCAAGATCAGATGCGTCTAGACAGTGAGCAAGTACTACGCCTGCATAGCCGAGATAGTATCGAGATCATCGCGCCTGATACGCTGACCCTAAAATCAGCAGGTAGTGGTATAGAGATAACAGGTGGTAATGTGACGTTTATCACGCCTGCTCAAGTGGGCTATAAGGCAAGTAAGGTGGATCGGGGTAGTGGGGGTGGTAGTAGCCCAACGATTACCATGCCTCAAGACGAACTTGCCGACTGTGCTGCCAAAACTGGTAGTGCTGGCAATAAAGGTGGAGCGGTTTAGGCATGCTAATACCAAAAGTAGAGTTTCTCGATGATATTCAGGCGACTGACGAGTATCAAAAGCAACTTAAGGCTTTATATCTAACAGTCTATGACAATCAATATCAAACGCTGACAGTCCTTATTGATCTAAATACTTACGGCACAGCAGTCTTTGATCTATTAGACTGCGGCATAGATTTGCCATTTGAGCGCATCAAACGCATTCATCATAGCTTTGACGATGATTTGGCACTTATTGAGATATCACTCGATAGTAGTAAAGGTCAACGGCTACTTGAGCAGCTATTGGCATTGGCACTATATGAAAACACTTATGATATATCTGGTCATCCGCACCCACGTAGCGTCTGTCTATGGTTGTTTGATCAACCTATCACCGAAACGCTCAAGCATAGTATCTATCTGATAGGACAGGCGTATGGAATGGGGACAAACAAGCGTCGTTATTTGCGCTATTGGGACCCTAGAGTATTAGCGCTATTAACACACCTGTGGACTGATCAACAAAAGCTGCAAGTATATCAACTGCGGTTACCTCGTATTCACTATGTAGATTGGAATAACACCTTTATAGAGATAACGTTGCCGACACCCAATGAGGTCTATCCGTCTAATACGAAAGTGACACTAGAGCAACTTAAGCCGTTACCTTTTCGCTTCAGTCAGCAGCAGTGGGCACTGCTTGAGCAAACAGAGTGGATAAATATGATACTGCGGCAGTTAAAGGGTCAAGTGGTAATCAATGATCGAGTTTATGACATTATCATCAGTCAAGCTCTACTGATTGCTCAGCGTAAAATGTCGCAGCAGCAAGCCATTAAGAATATTGTCGAAAGCTTAGAGCGAATTAAAAATAAAGGAGTACAGGCATGAGTGATGGTTTGTGGGATTTTATAAAAAGTACTGTCGGAATGGATGACAAGGAAGCAGATGTATCAGAGCACCAAGAACCAATGCTGGTAGAGCAAACATCAGAAGGTACGGTTGATGGCTCTCAGCCGTCTGTTGAATTAGACGCAATCACAGTATTTGCCAACAACTGTGGTTATGGATGTGGATATACAGGTATACCGATTTTACCTGTGGTATTTAGTCGAGATGATTATAGAGTAAGTCGCAAGGATAAGCGTTATTTTGGGGATGGGTTGTCTTCAAAATCAGCCAAACATGATGCTATCGCGAGCCTACCTACATACACCTACCTTTATTGTTTTTATGATTATATTGATGGTGATGGAGATGAAGAAAAGTTTTTTGAAGAAATATTTACAGGTAAAGATGGTGCATTAAAAAGAGTTACAACGTATAACAAAGATAGTTTTGAAGAAAAAGATACTAATAAGATAGAGGTGACAAATATAGATGAGCCTGACGATGACACATTTGACGAAATGGTACAGCCAGCTACCTGCGATCGAGATAGTCATAGTACGTTAGATAGTAAATATATTACCTTAGAAACAGGTCAGGTAGTATGGCTCATGGTCAGTCATGCCCAGCTAAGTAAAGCAGCATTAAAAAAATATTTTTATGATGAAGCATTACGCGATAAGCGTATGCAAAAGTTCGTCGCTGATGACTTGATTGATAATAAAAATACTAAATATATGTCTGAATACCTCCCGGAAATAGATTATATAAATAGCTTTCATCAACGAAAGCAGCTAGAGCAGGGCGGTGACATCGGTGATAAACTTGCAATACATGAAAAATATGCAAAAGAAGTTGTTGGTGAAGATGAAGATGGAGAAGTTGAGGAGATTATCCTAAAAGAGGATGCTAATGGTGCTATAAGTTCGGCTTTTCAGCTATACAAAAATATGGAAAGGGGTATTAATGATAGGATAAGCGATATTGAATATAATATAAATGAGGGCTACGGGGATAGTGAGAGTGATAAACTAGACGAAAAGTCTGACAAGCACCAATTGAAAATCCTAAAAGATACTAAACCTATGATGGTTGCTCTACACGACCCTGTAGGAGATGTGTTGGCAGCAGCGGAGAAACGGAATTACCTACTTAAGAAATTAGATGATGCTCAAAAAAATAAAGGTCAAATTCGAGAGCAAGTCAATGCCATTATTATTGATAACATTAAAAGTAGTGTAGAAGCGGCTAATCAATCGTCAGTTCATGAACAACAGGGTTACTCAAGAGCGGGACTTAGTCGTAATCATAAGAAAGAATCAGCAGTTGGTAGGAATGTCTATAGTTACATTGATGAATCAAAATTCAAATATGTCTTAGCATCTGCGAAAAACAGCCGCAAAAATAAGGCTGCAATCTCAGCAGCACGCCAAATATTCGTAGACGCAATTAAACGCTCTGAATTTGCTTTTGTCATGCGTGAAGACTTTCCAGAAAATGATGAAGAAAGCCATTTGGGCTATGCTCAAATTATCGCTGAAGCGACTCAAGGTATTGGTATTGATGAGAGTAATATTGGCATACCAGATGCGATATGGTCAGATTACAAGCCAGATCAGGCAAGAGGTATGACTGCCAAACAAGAGTTTGAACAGTCGTTATTACCTTGTCTTTCAGGAGAAAAACCACCTGAAGACAACTGGTTATCCAAAGCCTTAATAGGTTTAAACCTTGACGATAATCAAAAAATGCAAGCTGCGCCAGCATATGAAAACTTCGCGCGAGCGAGTGACTTCATTGGTACAGCAATAAACTGGATCAATACATTTAAACATGAAGCCAAACAAAAAGCTATAGAAGCCAAGACCGCAGAAAAAATCCAGCACCTTAATGAGTTGGCAAGTCATAAAGCTCGAATCGTACAGACGATGAGTAATAATATGAGCTACATTAAGGAAAATAACCGCTGGTTGTACAGGATGGACTTATGGACACAGGCGTCAGTCAATCAATCTACAGGGTTTCGACTGGCACAAAAAGTATTAAAATATAGTCCCGAAAAGGCGACCAAATGGTTAGGGAAGTTTGTAAATAATCGAATCAACAAAGCAATGTCACATATGGTAACTATGCCTTCAAGTATAGATACTGGAGCGGTCAAGCAGGTTTCAGGTAGTGGTGTGCCTTTTGCGGTAGATTTCATGCACTCCCTAGGCGTCAATAAACAAGCATTAGATATTTACAACAAGGCGGCGGGTGGTGATAAAAATGCCCACATGGTGGTGACGATGTATACAGATAAGGCAACTGCTGACTCTTCAGCGTCAGTCAATCAATCAATTGCTGATGGACAAACCGATTTCAATAAACTTGTCGATAGCAATAGCGGGGCACAGCGACAGTTAGAGCGTAACAGTGCAGGTAAGGCCGCATTGATATCTGCAGGGATTGGCTTATTTCAGTTGCGTAGTGTGTGGATAGGAAAAAGTCGCTTTAGTGACATGGCAGATCGTGGCGACCTTATGGCGCTTGAGTTTATGACCAACTATGCCAGTACTTCCCTTGCGTTGACGGGGGCGGCACTTGATGTCGCTGCCGCTGGTATGCAGATACGGGGTGCCAGTACTGCTGCAATAGCAAGGATTAGCCTCGGTGTCGGTGTACTTGGTGCTGTGGGTGCTGGGTTTGAGGTTTATAGTTTGTCTATTTCATTAGTGAGACAGTTAGAGAGTAAAAGCAAAGCTAGTACTATAGGAACTGGAGTTGCAATGATTTCAGCGGGCGCAGCAGGTATTGCCAGTCTAGCTATTGGATTTGGTTTTGTCATGCCATGGGTGATTGGCATTGTGGCTGTGGCATGGGCTGTAAGCTTAATCGCTCAATGGATAGCTTTTACTTATGATAAAAGTCACATCTTACCGATTCACTATTGGCTTGATGCTGGTGTGTTTGGTAATAAGGCTATGCTAAATAGCGAATATCCCAATAATCCTTTTAAAATACAGGCAATGGGTAGCCTTGAGCAAGACATGCACGCTTACTCCCTAGCTTTAACTGAAATACAAGTTAATCCGAAGTTTGCAACAAGCACTGCTGACTTTAGACGAACATTATCGGGACAAATAGAAGTCACTTTAAGTCAATGGAATGATGATAGTGAGATTGTCGTTGAGTTTATCGGTATCGGCAGTCAAGAGCTAGGATTAGATAGAAAATCATTTAATATAAAAGCGCTTAAACGACAAAACAAAGCTATTGAAACATCAAAAGGAGTAGAGGTCGTATTAGATATTCCTAAGACCAGTCACTTTCAGGCGCAATATCTAGGTTCACATAGAGACGGGACGCTAAATCCCAATAAGCAACGCCAAATGCAAGAAGCTAAAGAGATAGCACAAGCTAATGCTGGTCGTGAAATTGATAAACTCAGAGCCGTAGTGAAGTATGCGCTCAACCCAAGTATGAATCCATATTATCAACTACGTACAAGCGTCACAAGTCAATAAGGATAACAACATGCAATTACGCAACGACTTTGCCCAGCATATCAGTGAGCTTCATAATCCTATTGACCGCCCTTATACCGCCAGTATAGACAAAAGCTTATTAAAAAATACTGAAGATATTGAACATCTTAACAAAGAAACTCATGATGTTAATCCCGATTATCTGACCTTCTTACCAGCGTACTTTTGGTATTTTTATTTTGCTATAGGCTGGGTCTATTTTTTTTCTTATATGTTCTCTGTTGTTTTCATTTTATTGTTTATCATAAATATTGATTTTGTTTTATCTGGTTTCACAATATGGTTTGTATTATTAGGCATACTTATGTTTATAGTATTTTGCACACCCCTAATCCTAATATTTTATCAGATCATTGCAAAAAAACCGTTTCGCACCCAATACTACTTTTTAAAAAAAGAACAAAAAATAGCTTACTACTACCGTCCACTCTGGAAGTTTAGACAGCCTTATGAGCTGAAAATAGTTGACTATAAAGACGTACATCCAGACTTGCATCAAGACCCATACAATCGAGCCTACACACCGCTCAATCTATATGTCGCCGATCCTGAGACAGGCGACATCACCCATCATCTAAAGCTAGAAGATTATAGAGTCAACCCACGTGTACAATGGGCATTTATCCGCACTTATATGGAAAGCCCTGCAGATGAGTTACCAATAGACGCTAAGTTCTGTGAGGCTTATCCAGCTGACACAAGCAAATCACTATTTGCCTGTGCTGATATCGTCTATCGCAAAAGTGGCATACTGCCTAGCAATCATTCTGGTGGCGGTCAGATCATGGTCTTTATAATAGGCTCAATAATCGCTTTAGGTAATCTGTTTCAGGCCAATCATTATCAATGTACCAAACGAGCTATCTTACATCCTGACGTGCAAAAGCTTTTAACTTGGGATGGACAAGACAATCCCTATCCGATACAGCCTATAACTGATGAAGCCAAATTAGCCTTTGAAGGTAGAAATTGGGAAGTTAATGTCAGATGGGTGTGTATCATACTTATTAATGCTGGTTTATTTGCTTGGGCGGTAGTGGCATATAATAGTTAGCTAGTTAT
>NZ_JBQSVP010000083.1:0-13490 GCF_052376345.1 Psychrobacter sp. AOP5-GZ1-6
AAATTAAATAATACCGTACTATCACATTATTTTTATAAAAATAATCTAGCATTTTACGTTTTTATTTTATAGACTATTGTATGCAAACAACATGTAGTAGTTATTTTATTAAAATGCACTATATATTGTATATAAAAAATTCACCATAACAATGTAACTAAAAAGTAGTTGCAAATATCATGTGCATTTGGGTACTATATGTCTAAGTCAGAAAAACTTATAAAACGCTTTAAAACTGTTCCAGTAGATTTCACATGGGATGAGTTTGTCAAATTACTATCACTACACGACTATCAATTAGCAAAAGGTAGCGGCTCCAGAAGAAAATTCATTAATAAAAACACTGGCTTGTCTATGAGTTTTCACGAACCTCATCCACAATCGATCATGAAAAAATGTTACATCCGTCAAGTTATTCAAAATTTTGATGATAATAAGGTTTGGTTAGACAATGACTAATAAACAGCACTTCTCGTACAAAAATTATACTGGCTCGATAGAGTACAGTACTGAGGATATGTGTCTTTTTGGCAAGGTTCAAATGATTCAAGATCTTGTTATGTACGATGGTGAAACACTACCTGAATTACAGATGGCATTCGAAGCAGCAGTTGATGAATACTTAGAAATGTGTGTAGAAGAAAATAAATGCCCCAATAGACCTTGCAGTGGCTCTTTTAATATTAGAATGCCTGAAGAATTGCACCGTCAATGTATCAATGAGGCAAACATTTTAGGTCTTAATTTAAATAAGTTTATTAATCAATGTATTGATTTTTACTTTTATAATAAAGAATTAAAAATAAATTATGCACTAGTGGATTTAGAACCTATGCAATATATGTTTACCGAATCGATTCACTACAACCTCATACCCTCGGGTAAAGAAACAGCACCTGTATATGATGTAGATATGCAACCAAATAGCTTGTGCTAACGAATAAATTGTCGAGGTGTATTATGTCGGACAAGGCAAATGAAGTGAAAAAATTCAGCTTAGAAGAGATCACAAAACTATTGATAAAAGAGAGCCACATAACTGAAGGTTATTATCTAGCGCTAATTGTTCCAACAATAAATGGTGGACAGTTTAAATCGAAAGACGGTGATGGCTCGAAACAGGGTATTATCATTGAATTCGATAGTGTTCGCTTATTAAAAGTTGATGAGCATACTGAGAGTGCAGTAAGTGCGGCTGATATGTGATCGCGTTATGGTCGAGTATAAGCTTTGTACTTTCGATAAAACAACCAACATTCTAACTAGTATATACAAAAAGGTGAGCTTTATAGCACACCTTTTTTATTGAGCATTTCATGGTAAAAAACATCTTTTTAGCGTTTAGCCTAACGCTGCCCTTGATTGGTTGCGTGACCACGACCTCTCCCGTCGCGACAACCAAGAGCTACATCGTAGATGGTAAAACCTATCAAGCCACTGGCAAAAGCGAACGCATCAAAACCATTGTCCTGCACTATACGGTCTCAGACAATGAAAGATCTATCAACACACTGACCACAGGCAAGGTCAGCGCCCATTATCTAGTGTTAGATAATGATGATGATAAAATTTATAACCTCGTACCAGAGAACGAGCGCGCTTGGCATGCCGGTGATGGCGGGTTTGCAGGACGCACGATATTAAACGATACCTCTATCGGTATAGAGATCGTCAATGTAGGCATTGCGCCTGAATATAAGGATGCGCTAAAAGACGGTACGCTGGCGTATCATCCTTATGACCATTATGTGGCGTTTGACCAGCTACAGATCAAAAAGGTCGCGGAGTTGGTGCAAGATATCACGGCAAGATACGACATCTCACCCAAAAACATCATCGGTCATTCAGACATGGCACCCTCGCGTAAAATAGACCCCGGTGCAAAGTTTCCTTGGGAGCAGCTATATAAACAATATGCTATCGGCGCTTGGTATGATGGCGCTGATAAGTTTGCGTTTATGGACATAGAAGCGTTTGCGGCAGCCACAATACCTGAGATTAAGCAGCAGTTTCGTGATTATGGCTATCAGATTAACAGTAGCGACGAGTGGGACAAGGCCAGTCGTGATGTCATTTATGCATTTCAGTTGCACTTTCGACCGCGTAACCCAACGGGCGAAATAGATTTAGAAACTTATGCTATTTTAAAGGCATTAAATAAGAAGTATGCTGATAGCGACAATTTTTATTAGCCATTAACAATCAAAAATCTATCCATAACAACAATGAAAAAGGAAATACTATGAGCACATTGTTTAGCGTAAATTTGAATAAATTGGCTTTAATCCGTAACTCCCGCGGTACGGACTACCCTAACCTGCTGTACTTTGTAAAAAAGCTGATCGACCTAGGCGTTAAAGGCTTTACCGTACATCCGAGACCCGATGAGCGTCATATCAGATACCAAGATGTCTATGATATCAGTGCATTCTTAAAAGACTATCCAGAGATTGAGTTCAATATCGAAGGCAACCCAAACGAGCAATTCTTAAAACTCATTCGTGAAGTAAAACCACATCAATGCACGCTCGTGCCAGACAGTGAAGATCAGCTGACTTCAGATCATGGCTTTGACATCATCACCCATCATGCGTTTTTATCGACGTTAAGCAAAGAGCTGCAAGCGTTCGGTACGCGCTGTGCGGTGTTTATTGACCCTGATATCGAACAAATCAAAGCGGTCATCGAGAGTGATGTGCAGACGATCGAGATGTATACCGAAGAATGGGCGCGCGCTTACAGTAATGGTAAGAGCGATGACAATATTGATTTCGATGAGGTCAAGCAACGCTTTAGCGACTGTATCAATCTAGCCAATCAAAACGGTATCCGCGTCAATGCTGGTCATGATTTGAATTTGGATAATTTGGCTGAGCTGCTCGCGCTTAGTGATATCGCTGAGGTGTCGATTGGTCATGCGTTTACGATTGAGTCGCTGGAACAAGGCATGGATAATGTGGTGCGTCAGTATTTAAAAATATGTGATTAAAAAGCATTAGCAGGAGTCAATATGAGTGACTTAACAGGTAAAGAGCAACAAAACGAGCTTGAGAAATATCTAGAAGAAAAAGCCAAGCAAGCACAGACAGATGAGCAGGAAGCGAAACCGCTTTCTGCTTATGATGCTTGCGTGCTAAAGGAAAGTGCTAAGATTCATGAATTGATTGCTGAGGCTCGGAAAGAAATTAAGAAATGATTTAGACGTTAACGATACAGATTTGCAAATATAAAATTTCAAACTGTCTATTTATGACCCAGCTCTTTTAACGCCGATAGCGCCTGCTCCGCCTTGTCATTCGATACAAATATATGGTCATGATAATAGGCAGCGATCACGTTGGCACTGATACCTTTTGAGGTCAATTTGGTTGACACTGCTGCGGTTAGACTTACGGTGTCTAGGCTTGAATGTACGGTTAAAGTAATTTGCTGAAAAACACCTTCGTAGTTCAAACCAGCTTCCTCGGCTTTATGCTTGGTTAATACTAAAGTTAGACCTTCTGGCTCCTTAAACGTAGCTATCGGTTCTAGGTGAAGATATTGTTCTAACTTATCAGCTACTGAGCAAAATACGAACGCTTCATCTACAAGCTCTGGCTGCATCGCATCGAATCAAGCAATTTACTTAAGTCTTTAATTCCTGCCATTTTCTTAGTCCTGAATTTATTTAACTCTAGTATTTGATACTGGTATTGAGTCGCTACCTAACTTTGTCAGGCTGTAAACAGTCGTCTTTGATAATCTAAAATTGCAGTGCAATTTTTTAACGCTTTTCAGGATTAGCTCTAAAAACTATCAAGCCTTAACAATCAAATCAGGCTGCTTATCCAACCTACGCACTTTTTTAATGTCATTAAATCAAGAGACAACATCAATTGTTATCCATACTTTATCTGCTTGACACTCATAAAGATATGGATTTTTCCATTCCGTATTAGACCCCATATCGTTGTCCGTAAGGTCAGAATAATCCATTGAGAACCCGCCTAGGGTTACCGTATCCCCAATCTCGAAACTGGCTTGCTTGTCCTCATCATATAAAGCAGATATATGATCGTTAAAAGACAAATGCTCAGTTTGAATAAGAATTAAATAGTCATCTATATAAAGACATTTGCCTTTTTTCTTGATTAAGCCGGTTATCGTATCGAAGTTATTTTCAGGGTGATTATCTTGTTCATTAGTTGACATCATATTGACGTTATCTCCTGCTGCTTCATCGTTATTCATTATTTTAAAACTTTCATCTAGCTCAAGGTTACTACTCTGGATGTCATTTAAGTTATTAGACGCCTCTGGCTGGCAAGCTACTAATAAAAGACTGGCTAATACGAGTACATATTTACGCATATTTTAACCTTAGAATCTAATATTTATTCGGCGGAATGCTGTTGCGATAACTCTGTATCAGTACGGATCGATTTGATATCAGGTATCTCATGACTGAACTTGCGACTAGGCCCAACTTCGCCTTTGGCAATCGTCGATGCTTGATTCAACGACGTGGATAGATCAGTGTAAAATTAATTACTCATTTTTATACGTCTCTTTTATTTGTTGGGTTAGCTTTGCAAGCTGGGTTTTTAGTCATCAATTATATTGTTTTGACACTGATAAAAAAACCTATTTAAAGGATTTTCCTTGCAAGCTTAACAAAGCAGTACTTCGTTTTTACGGCTTTCAGGTTACGTTCACACTACCGACCTTTTAATTTGTAGAATCGAACCACGACAAATATCTGCAAGAACACGATGCCGCCGCTAGCCCCGACTGTATCGGTATCCTGCTAGTTTAGGCGAGTTGCGGTGGCTAGAGTTTGAGGTGGTGTCGAGGTAACAGTAACATCTCAATTCGTGTCGCCGCCGCGCCCAGACTGGCAGATACAAGTGGAAGGCGGGAAATAGCTCACTTACTTATAAAAAACGTTATATATTACTCAGTTCTTTTAACGCAGATAGCGCCTGCTCCGCCTTATCATTCGACACAAATATATGGTCATGATAATAGGCAGCGATCACATTGGCACTGATATCTTTTGAGGTCAGTTTGGTTGACACGGCTGCGGTTAGACCGACCGCTTCTAGGCTTGAATGCACCGTCAAAGTGATTTGCCGAAACACGCCTTCGTAATTCAAACCTGCCTCATCAGCTTTGTCTTTTGTCAAAACCAGAGTCAGCCCTTCTGTCTCCATAAGCTTAGCGCCAATGCGGGCTGCATCGAACCCAACAGCTCATTGATATCTGTAATTCCTGACATGGCCTAACTCCTGAATGTACTTAACCCTAGCATTCAATGCTGATGATAGGTATATTGCCACTTGATTGTCATAACAAGGATAAGCCATGTACACCCTATACGGTAATAAAATATCCGGAAATAGCTATAAAACGCGCCTAACTTGCGCGTTATTAAACATTGATTACCAATGGATTGAGGTCGATATATTGACGCAAGAAAGCCGACAAGAGGCATTCCTGCAAATCAATCCACTAGGTCAAGTACCAGTTTTATTAATCGAACCTGACGACTCATCTATTGATTGCAAACCTACCAAAATACTAGAGTCGAATGCGATCATCAGATATTTGGCGGACGGCTCATCACTTATTCCAAACGCTGCCATAAAATACGCAGAAATGTGGCAATGGTTACTCTATGAACAAACCGAAGTTCGACCTAACATAGCCTCTTTGCGTTTTATTAAAAAGTTCCAGAACATGATACCCAGTAGACTGGCCGAATATCAGCAGAAGCTTGATAAGTCAAAAGACATTCTTAGTTATTTGAACGAACATTTTCAAAATAAAACCTATGTACTAGGAGATGATGTGAGTCTTGCGGATATCAGCTTATATGCCTATACGCATAATGCGGAGGAAGGTGGGCTGGAGTTATTGCCTTATAAAAATTTACTCAATTGGCTTAAACGTATCGAATCACTACCCAACTTTGTGAAACTATAAAAAAAGGTGAGCTTCGGCTCACCTTTTTTGTGTTTGCAATAGTTTAAACTTTCTTAGTACAGTCAAGCGCGTGCACCTAGTATACGCTACATAACCACAAAGTCATCTACCGTCAGCGCTTGATTCACTGTCGCAAATTGAACCTCTGAGAAATCAGTGCCAGATCCATCTGCATCAAAGTATAAATCATCGCCTTTTTGGATAATTCGAGTATTGCTATCAACCTCTTCATCATCTGTGACCAACCAATTGTTTTCTAGCTTATCGAGACTGACATCGCCAAAGACCACTTCGCTTAACGCAACTTTGTCACTTTCATCTGAGCTAAAATCTACGATAGTATCTATATTATCGGCGCTCAGCTCACTATCAAATGAGAAAGTATCTGCATCATCACCACCGGTTAGTACATCCCGACCTAAGCCACCATTAATAACCTCACTACCCAAGCCGCCTTTTAGATCATCATCTCTATCTGTGCCCATCACTACATTGTCATACAACTCATTGTCCTGACCTCTGTCATCAATATCGGCACGTCCAACTTCGTTACCCGTTGTAACCACCGTATTACCGCTCACGGTATTTCCACTCGTTTCATTGTTGAAGATAATACTCGCCAAAACTCGGCCATCATCACTTAATGCCGTATCAACACCATCAATAAAATTATCAAAAAACTGACTGTCGCTCACGCCATTGATACGAACATCAAAACCATTGCCAATAATCTGATTACCCTCTACCAATACATTATTGATTTCATGATCGACCCCAGAAGCGCGTTCTGATATGACGAGTCCATACTCTTCATTGTTCAAAGACTGTGAGCTGATAATGTTGACATTGGTAACTAGATCACCGTTGTTTGGCTCTATATTGATACCTGCTGCTGGGGTGGAGCCGTTGGTATTCTTGAATACAGAATTGATAATATCGATACCATCGCCATCGACGATAGTGATGCCTTGACGAGTGTTGTTGTCAGAAACGATATTATAAAGAGTAATATCTTCACTCGCTCCTTGGCTCTCGCCAATGTAGACACCATCACCGCGAAAATCTTGTATATTAACGTTTTCGATTGTGACATTTTGAGAACCTAATATACCAATGCCTACGCCCCAATTATCACCTGTACCGGAGTGCTCATAACGATCACCGATGATAGTGCCACCTATTACATTTACGTTTTCTACGTCTCTAATAAACAATACGTAGTGCGTCGCTTCATCACTAGGAATCGCCTCGAGTACCGTATCATCCTCCATCTTTAGAGTGACATTACTCTGTAGCCACAATCTATCTGTGGTATCAATCAAGTAGTTACCTTCAGGGATATAAACAGTGCCACCACCACTCTCAGAGACAGCGTTAATCGCTTTTTGGATAGCAGCAGTATCATCTGTACTGCCATCTCCTTTGGCACCATATTCACTATCCGTTACGTCTACCACTAGTAAACTGGCAGGCTCAGGGGTATAAATACTGACATCACTATCACTTACGATGGTTTTATTGATACCGTCATTGCTCGTATATGATGCTTCTACCGTTATGGTCTTACTGGCTTCTTGGCTAGTCAGGGCATAAGTGTTTTGCGTCGCATTATCAATCGGTTGTCCGTCTGCAAACCATTGATACGTCACATCAGCATCCAGTACGCCATCGGCATCTTGAATACTGCTGCTTAACATACCCGTGTCG
The DNA here is from genome assembly GCF_052376345.1 of Psychrobacter sp. AOP5-GZ1-6. NCBI lineage: Bacteria > Pseudomonadati > Pseudomonadota > Gammaproteobacteria > Moraxellales > Moraxellaceae > Psychrobacter > Psychrobacter sp. AOP5-GZ1-6. Next base: position 7,672 of record NZ_JBQSVP010000083.1, read on the forward strand.
TTGCCACTGATAGTGATGCTAGCAGTACTTGTAGCTTCATTGGTCTCAGGAAGTACCACCTCAAGTTCAGGTTCAGGCTATGGTTCAGGCTCTGGTTCAGGCTCTGGTTCAGGTTCAGGCTCTGGTTCAGGCTCTGGTTCAGGCTCTGGTTCAGGCTATGGTTCCGGTTCAGGCTCCGGTTCAGGCTCTGGTTCAGGCTCTGGTTCAGGCTCAACTTCTGGGTCGCTAGTTGATGAACTCGAAGAGTCACCTGAAGAACTATTCAATGCTGCAGCGCCACCAGTCACACCTAACGCTCCTAAACCAGTGAGAAACCATGGATTATGACTAGTAGCATTGCTGTCTGTCTCTGCAGCCTCTAGGTCAGATAACTCAAAAGTTGATAGGTTTTCAGTGACATACCCATCCGTAGCGGCACTGTAATTGTTGACTGAATAATTATAATACTGACCATCCGTTTCTAAGCCAGTTAAACTAATAGCATCTTGGTCCTTTGAGTAGTAACCCTTTAATATAAAAGAAACCTCACCCTGATCCATAACCAATAGGTTGTTATCTTCACGTGAAAACTTGACCTGTTTAGGTGCAAAACCTGAATCATCAGCAATGATGAACCGAGATCCAGCGCTCACGTCTATGACCTGCTCATGACCAGCTTTTACACTGATTGACTGCTGGCTTTCTGGCGTGATTACTCTCAAAGTTTGCAAGTTCATAAGATGCCTTTTATATGACTAAAGTCAATGCCCACGTAAAATTTATGTAGCGCAACCAACTGCGTGTATGACGGAAAGTACGCATGCATGTATCATCAGTATCCCATGACTTTGGTTTCTATACCAGTGCATATCATCAGTACGACCTAATGAAACGCACCAGATTTACTCTGTTGTTATGTGTAAAAACTATATTATGCTGCCATATCAGGTATAAAAACGCTTATTATCACAATAGAAGCCAAAAAATAGCTAGCATTATAGACGAGTTAACTCGATATTTTGTACTTTGTCTCTTTATCGCTAATACTCGTTTATTTGACATTATTGTACTCTGAGCCTATTAGCTATTTCCATGAAGTTAAACTATTAATATAAAATGAAACAGTACAGATTGTTTTTTTAACACAAATTCCAAACACAAAAAAGGTGAGCCTAAGCCCACCTTTTTATTTTAAAAACAGCTATCTAAAACTATAAGCAATTGCTAGAGGTTTGAGTAGCGAGGAAAACATGCGCAAGCACTACATATCGTAGGCTCAGCAAGTTTGACGAAGCTAATCAAGCATCTAGGTTTGCGACTAGCGCAACCAAGCACGAGCGTTACGGAACATACGCATCCACGCGCCGTCCTCATCCCATTCTTCTGGTTTCCAGCTGTGGTTATACGCTTTTAGGTTACGCTCAGGATGTGGCATCATGATCGTGACGCGACCGTCGGTACTACATAGGCCTGTGACACCGCCAAGCGAGCCGTTTGGATTGAGCGGATAGGTTTCAGTTGGATGACCTTGGCTATCGACATAACGCATCGCAAGCTGACCGTGTTTTGCCATACCGTCGATTTCGGTGTTGTCCAGCGTAGCATAGCCTTCACCATGCGCCACAGCGATTGGCAAGATACTGTCTTGCATACCTTTGAACAGGATAGACTTGGTACGCTCAACTTTTACGTTAACGGTACGCGCTTCAAAACGAGCGGATTTGTTCGCGACGAAGCGTGGGAAGTTTTCTGCACCTGGGATGAGGTCTTTTAACTGCGCCATCATCTGACAACCGTTACAGACACCTAATGAGAAGGTATCAGGACGGGCAAAGAATCGGACAAACTGCATGCGTAGCTCGTCATGGAACAAGATAGAGTTCGCCCAGCCAGAGCCTGCGCCGAGTACATCACCATAACTAAAGCCACCACAAGCGACCAGACCGTCGAAGTCACGTAGATTGATACGGCCACTGAGTAGATCGCTCATGTGTACGTCGACCGCTTCAAAGCCAGCTTGTGTAAAGCCTGCTGCCATCTCTGTCTGACCGTTGACGCCTTGCTCGCGGAGGATTGCGACTCTTGGTTTGCTGTTATCAGAATCAGCACGGCTGTTTACATACGGCTCTTCCACCTTTTGATTGAGATCAAAGTTTGGCGCAGCGATTAGGCCTTTATGGCTCGCATCAGCGATTAAGTCATACTCTTGCTGTACGCACGCTGGATTATCACGGCGACTTGCGATCTGATAGCTGACCTGCGTCCATGCTTGCTGCAACTCAGTACGGCTAAAGCGTAAGGTTTCATTACCCATTAGCGTTGGCGTTTGGATCAGTAAGCTATCTTCTTCTGAGCTTTGACCCACAAGGCTCAACATATCAGCAACGTTAAACTCTTCTACCAATTGCATTAAAGCAGCGACGTTTTCTGGCAATACTTGGATGACTGCGCCCAGCTCTTCACTGAACAGCTGACCGAGTAAGTTGTCATCAGTCAGTGACAGCTTGATACCTTGACGGCTGGTGAACTGCATCTCAGCGATGGTCGCTAGTAGACCACCATCACCGATATCGTGATACGCGCTGATGACGCCTTGCTCGTTACCTGCCTGTACAAAATTAAAGAAATCAATCAAATCGCTTGGCTGCGCTAGGTCTGGGCAGTCGTTACCCAATTGGCTAAGCGTCTGCGCTAGGATTGAACCACCTAGGCGTAACTTACCTTTAGATAAGTCAATACGGTAGAACGCGCTGTCGCCATTGATTAGCTCAGGGGTTAGGGTTTTTGCTACATCAACCACAGGAGCAAAGGCTGTAATCACAAGGCTCATAGGTGACACGACTGATTTGTCCGTCTCGCCTGCTTCACTGCTGTCTGTCCAATTGGCACGCATCGATAGCGAGTCTTTACCGACTGGAATAGCGATACCGAGTGCTGGGCACAGCTCTTCACCGACGGTATATACAGCGTCAAACAATGCTGCGTCTTCCGCATCATCACCACATGCTGCCATCCAGTTCGCTGACATGGTGATATCAGACAACTGAGCAATGCGCGCACCAGCGATGTTGGTAATCGCTTCGCCAATGGCGAGTCGTGCTGAGGCTTGTGGACTGATAAGGGCAACTGGCGTACGCTCACCAATACTCATCGCTTCACCGCTCATCACCTGACCATCGAGTGCAATCAAACCTGACGCTGTCACAGCACAATCCGATACTGGCACTTGATAGCGACCAACATACTGGTCACGCACGACCATACCAGTGATAGAACGGTCACCAATGCTAATCAAGAATGATTTGCTAGCGACCGTTGGGTGACGCAATACGTCTTTGATAGACTCAGCTAAACTGACTTCACCCAAATCTAATGCAGGCAAGCTGCTGTCATGACGCTCAAAGCTACGCTTCATCTTTGGCGTGCCACCGAGCAATACTTGCATCGGCATATCGACAGGCTGATCGCTGAGCAATGTATCGTCAACGACTAGCTGACGTACATCGGTGGCTGATCCTAAAATGGCATACGGGCAACGCTCACGCGCGCAGATAGCATCGAACTGGGCTTCGCTATCAGGACGAATCGCGAGGACATAACGCTCTTGCGCCTCGTTTGACCAAATGGCCATTGGTGACATGCCAGCTTCTAAAGATGGAACTTTACGCAGATTTAGTACCGCGCCCATCTCATGGTCATTGACCAGCTCTGGCATCGCATTAGAGATACCGCCAGCGCCCACATCATGCAATGACACGATCGGGTTGCCGTCTTTACCATTATTACTATCGTCGACACTATGTCCTGCCAGTGCCCAGCAGCGATCCATTACTTCTTGGCAACGACGCTCCATCTCAGCATTGTCACGCTGCACAGAAGCAAAGTCCAAGCCTTCATCAAGTGAACCACTGTCTACAGAAGACGCTGCACCGCCGCCTAGACCGATCTGCATCGCAGGGCCGCCAAGAACGATCAATAAATCACCTTGTTGAATGGCGTTTTTTTCAATGAGGTTGCGTTTGATATTGCCGTAACCACCTGCCAGCATGATTGGCTTATGATAGCCACGCATCTCGCTGCCGTCTTTTGCCGCTGACGTATCCAGCTGAAAGCTACGGAAATAACCGCATAGGTTAGGACGGCCAAACTCGTTTGAGAAGTTGGCTGAACCAAGTGGCGCTTCGGTCATAATCTCAAGGCTGGTTGCCATACGGTCTGGCGTACCATAAGCCTGAGTGCTCAATTGACCTGACTGCTCCCATTTCTCAGCGAGCTCTGGAATATGTAGATGTGATACGTGAAAGCCTGTCAGACCTGCTTTTGGCTTACCGCCACGACCAGTCGCCCCTTCATCACGAATCTCACCACCAGCACCTGTCGCTGCACCTGCATAAGGGGCGATAGCGGTTGGATGGTTATGAGTTTCGACTTTCATTAAGATATCGATGTTTTCTTGATGAAAACCGTAAGGATGAATTGAGTTGGCATCCATTGCATCGGTTGGAATAGGATAAAAACGCATGCCATCAGAGCCAGTCATCACCGCAGCGTTGTCTTTATAAGCAGATAAGATACCTTGTGGATTCGACTGATAAGTGTTCTTAATCATCTGAAACAGTGACTTCGGCTGAACGTCACCATCCACTGTCCACTGGGCGTTAAAAATCTTATGACGGCAATGCTCTGAGTTTGCCTGTGCAAACATCATCAGCTCAACGTCAGTTGGGTTACGCTTTAGCTCATTGACATAGGCATTCATCAAATAATCAATGTCTTCACTTGATAACGCAAAACCAAACTCAGTATTGGCAGACTCTAGCGCGGACTGACCTTGTCCGATTACATCGACATGATTTAATGATGCTGGCTGCGCATCATCAAACAATTTGCTCAAATCACTCAAGTCATAAACCAAGCTCTGAGTCATACGGTCAAACAATAATTGCTCAGCAGCAGTTGGTAGCTTATTGTCGGTTGCGCCCACTTCACCATCGATTGTTAGCGTATAAACAACGACACGCTCAACACGGTTAATCTCAATTTCACAGTTATTAAAGATATCAGTCGCTTTACTTGCCCATGGCGAAATCGTACCAAAACGAGGACCCACGATGACTTGTAATTGATTGGCCTGTGGCACTGCAAGGACAGTAGCACTATCAACAGCGAGCAAATCTAATGCTTTTTTGTGCTCATCACCTTCTAGCTCTCGTGATAACACATACACTTGCTGGGTATTGATTTGGCTGACATTAAGCTCGGTTTTTTTCTGAAACTGACTGATGAGTTGCTGCGTCTGAAAATCGGTAAGAAACGGTTGTCCGGCGATGGTCATCATAAAGGCATAATCCGTAAGATCAAGGCATCTCTGCCATGCTAAGTAAATGGTCTGCATATTATAACAAGAAGACCTGTAATAAGCAGTCCTAAACCGAGATAAATTGCCGATACGAAGCATTAAATAGGTATGAGAGATCGAGGGTGAGTAAAATATTTGTTACTTTTCCCATACGCTATTTTCATCGTAGAGACGTTTTGAGCATATCGTTATAATTTTTACCTAATCCTTATAATCCTTACAAACACTGACATCCTCTTACTGGCAACCTATATAAATGACCTATCGATAATCGTTAATCTAGATATCAGTTGCTAACGCGCTGAACATACAAACTAAAAAAACAACTCTAATCAAAAATAAGCCAATCAATAGCAATTTAGCCGCTAACACAAGCTCAATAACCATAAATCTAAAGAACTATAAATCCGAATGACTATAAATTTAAATAACTATCAAAAAGGAAGTTACTATGAGTAGACAAGACCATATCGATAAAGTT
>NZ_JBQSVP010000084.1:0-13044 GCF_052376345.1 Psychrobacter sp. AOP5-GZ1-6
GTAAGCCTTCATAGTATTTGGCTTATCAGGGTCTAAACCGCTTTGATTTAGGGTGCTGACATTATGGCGCGGATGTAATTTTCTGTAAACTATGTAATAATCTAGGCTTAAAACCACATATTTTATGTGGTTTTAAATACTTGTGTTGATTTAGCTTAAACATTATACTGTTAAATATATTGTAATTGTTAATAGTTTAGAATTTTTGTTTTTATCTTATTGCCATTTTATTAGGGCTAATAGAGTGGTTATTGCTTCGCTTCTTGTTGGTTTTTTTGGTACTACTTTGTATTTAATCAAGTGTTTGCAGCTTTTAAGAATAGTGATGACAAACATAAATGAATATTGGTATCAAAAAGGCTCAATCTTATGGGTAACGCAGGGCTAGTAGCTAAGTTAATTGAATATATTCAATAGATAAATATCTCTGATATAACATACAGGGTGTTTGTCTTGATAGTGAACTGTGCTGGTAAGCCCTTATTTTTAGGGAGTTTGGTATGATTACTGAACATCTAGTAGACATGTCCCGCTTGCAGTTTGCGGTGACAGCGCTTTACCATTTTTTGTTTATTCCACTCACGTTAGGCATGGTTTGGCTCCTGGTGATTATGGAGGCTGTCTATGTAACCACAGGGTTACAAGTGTGGAAGGATATGACGCGTTATTGGGGCAAGTTATTTGGTATTAACTTTGCGCTTGGTGTCACGACAGGCATCACCATGGAGTTTCAATTCGGCACCAACTGGTCTTATTATTCACAGTATGTAGGCGATATTTTTGGTGCGCCGCTTGCCATTGAGGGGCTGATGGCCTTCTTTCTTGAATCCACAATGGTAGGGTTATTCTTTTTTGGTTGGGACAGACTGTCTCGCTTTCAACATTTAGTTGTTACTGTCTTGATGGCAGTCGGAACCAATCTTTCAGCATTATGGATTTTGATTGCCAACGGCTGGATGCAAAGCCCTGTCGGTGCTGAATTTAATTATCAAACCATGCGCATGGAAATGGTTGATGTTTCAGCCATTCTATTTAACCCGGATGCCCAGAATAAATTTGTACATACGGTATCGGCAGGTTATGTCGTGGGATCATTGTTTGTATTGTCTATTTCAGCCTTATACTTACTGCGCAAACGAGACGTTGAATTTGCCAAGCGCAGTTTTCAGGTAGCAGCGGCTTTTGGTCTGGCGTCTATTTGTAGTGTGATTGTATTGGGTGATGAATCAGGCTACTCCGTTGGTAAAGCCCAACAAACCAAATTGGCGACGATGGAAGCGATGTGGCACACTGAGCCTGCGCCAGCACCGTTCAATTTGATTGCTAGTATTAACGAAGAAGAGCAGAAAAATAACTGGGAAGTGCAGATTCCTTATGCGATGGGACTGATCGGTACGCGTTCTTTGGATACAGAAATCCCTGGTATACATGATATTAAAGAGCTAAACCGTGAACGCATTACCACTGGTATCACTGCGGTAGGACTATTAGAGCAACTGCGTGAAACGCCAGATGATATGGCATTAAGGGCTGAGTTTGATAAGGTCAAAGATGACTTAGGATTTGGACTTCTACTTAAAAAATATACCGCTGATGTCTCACAGGCCACACCTGAAATGATTCAGAAAGCCGCAGATGACACCATTCCTAAGGTAGCGCCGATGTTTTGGTCTTTCCGTATCATGGTAGGGCTTGGATTCTTAATGTTGGCGTTATTCTTAACCAGCTTGTGGTTTACTTTTAAAGGAACGTTTGCTGAAAAAACATGGCTACTTAAATGGGCTGTTGTGATGTTACCAGCACCTTGGATAGCAGCTGAGCTTGGTTGGTTTGTCGCTGAATATGGTCGTCAGCCTTGGACTATTTATGGTGTACTGCCAACTTATGTATCAACATCGAATATCGGTGTGGCGAATGTTTATTGGTCGCTTGCTGGGTTTGTTGGGTTTTATACCGTCTTGTTGATTATCGAGATGTACTTGATGATTAAATACGTGAAGTTAGGGCCAGCAAGTTTGGGTACAGGACGTTATGATGGCGAGACACCTCGCAATGTAACGCCGACTGCCGCGGATCAGGAGGTGACTCATGTTGTTTGATTATGAAACATTAAAAATAATGTGGTGGCTGATCGTTGGTGTACTGCTAATTGGTTTTGCCATTATGGATGGGCATGATATGGGGGTTTGTACCCTGTTGCCATTCATTGGTAAAAATGATGAAGAACGCCGTCTAGTTATTAATACGATTGGACCACATTGGGAAGGCAACCAAGTTTGGTTTATTACTGCAGGTGGTGCATTATTTGCTGCTTGGCCGATGGTGTATGCAACGGCGTTCAGTGGTTTTTATTGGGCGATGATGGCAGTTCTATGGGCACTATTTTTTCGACCAGTTGGGTTTAAGTACCGTAGCATGGTTAAAGATCAAAGATGGCGTAACGCCTGGGACTGGGGACTGTTTGTAGGCTCATTTGTACCTGCAGTGGTCTTCGGTGTTGCTTTTGGTAATCTATTTTTGGGTGTGCCATTTAGCTTTGATAATACGTTACGATCGACTTATACAGGCAATTTTTGGCAACTATTAAGTCCATTTGCTATTCTTTGTGGTTTAGTCAGTGCTACCATGTTAATCATGCAAGGCGGTACCTATTTAGCGCATCGTACAGAAGGTCTTATTCAGACACGTACGATTCGTTACACCATGATTTCTGCTGTGGTGATGGTGGCATTGTTTGTTGGCGCTGGATTTTGGGTACAAACGCTTGATGGTTATGTCATTACATCAACAATTGATCCAGCTGGCTTACCGAATGTGCTTAGCAAAGAAGTGGTTTCGCAGCCTGGTGGTTGGATGACTAACTTTGCGACTTATCCAGTGGCGTGGGTCTTCCCTGCATTGGGTGTATTGATGGCATTAGTAACGGCTATGTTATTAAAAATCGGCAAAACACTGACAGCGTTTGTTAGCTCAAGTATTGCCGTATTAGGTGTTATCATGACGGCAGGTATCGCATTATTCCCATTCATTATGCCATCATCAACCTTTCCAAACTCTAGCTTGACGATTTGGGATAGTGTCTCTAGTCACTTAACACTAATGATTATGCTCTATGCTGTGGCTATTTTTGTACCACTCATTGTGATCTATACCAGTTGGGCGTATAGCGTCATGCGCGGTAAAGTCACTGCCGCTTATATCCGTGAAAATGATCACACGCTTTACTAAACGGTCTACTAATTTGGAGAGAACAATATGTGGTATTTCGCCTGGGTATTGGGGTTAGGATTCGCGGTGTTATTGGCCATTGTTAATGCAATTTGGTTAGAGCATGAGCAAGGTCGCTTAGAGTCATTTTCTCCTAAACAGAAACAGCAGGAAACACCTGAACCTGAGAAACTACCTGAGTAAAGCAGTGGTCAATTATTCTGGTAAAGCGCCTGAATGATAGCTGTTTTTATAATAGGTTTTATTGGTTAGATACAAAGTGAGCTCAGATGAGCTCACTTTTTTTTGTTAAGATAGGCGCACCAAGCCGTTTAATCGATATTTTTTATCAATATAATAAAGAGTCATGACTATGAGTACTAAAAACGAACAACTTTTTGCCCAAGCTCGCAAGCATATTCCGGGCGGCGTTAACTCACCTGTTCGCGCGTTTGCTGGGGTAGGTGGCACGCCTATTTTTATGCACCGTGCCAACGGCAGTAAAATTTATGACACTGAAGACAACGCCTATATTGATTATGTTGGGTCTTGGGGACCAATGATTTTAGGCCATGCGCATCCCAAAGTAATCGATGCCGTTAAAAAAGCAGCCGATGATGGCTTAAGTTTTGGTACGCCTACGCCATTTGAAACCACCGTGGCTGATAAAATTTGCGAAATTGTTCCTAGTGTGGAGATGATTCGTATGACCAGCTCTGGGACAGAAGCAACCATGAGCGCGATTCGCTTGGCTCGTGGCTATACGCAGCGTGACAAAATCGTTAAGTTTGAAGGTTGCTATCATGGTCACTCAGACAGCTTATTGGTAAAAGCGGGCTCAGGCATGCTTGATATTGGTGAGCCAACATCAAAAGGTGTTCCAGCTGACTTTGCCAAGCACACGATTACGATTCCTTATAATGACCCACAAGCGATTAAGGATTGTTTTGCAAAATGGGGCGAAGAGATTGCCTGTGTTATCTTAGAGCCAATCGCTGGTAACATGAACATGGTCATTCCAACACAAGACTTCCATGATACGTTGCGTGCCGAATGTACTGCTAATGGTGCGGTATTGATTTTTGATGAAGTGATGACTGGCTTCCGTGTTGGTCTTGGCGGCGCACAAGCACACTTCGGTATTACTCCTGATTTGACTTGCTTTGGTAAAATCATCGGTGCAGGTCTACCAGTTGGTGCTTTCGGTGGTAAGGAAGCCGTTATGTCTTGTATCGCCCCACTTGGTGGTGTCTATCAAGCTGGCACGTTATCAGGTAACCCGTTAGCAATGCGTGCTGGTATCGCTATGTTTGAAGACTTAACGGTAGAAGGTTTTTATGATGAATTGGCAGCGAAAGTAGATCGTCTAGTAGACGGTTTTCAAGAGGCTGCCGATAAGCATGGTATCAACCTACGCACCAATAAACTGGGTGGCATGTTTGGCATGTTCTTCGTCAAAGACGCAGCGACTGATACACCTAGCAACTTTGATGACGTGACAGAGTGCGATATGGAAGTGTTTAATACTTTCTTCCACGGTATGCTGGATCGTGGTATTTATTTGGCACCATCTGCCTATGAAGCAGGTTTTATGTCAATCAAGCATAGCGATGAAGATATTGATGCGTCAATCAAAGCTGCTGATGAGATATTTGCAGAAATGGCAAAGGCTTAGCTTTATAAGTAATCGCTTTCGGCATTAAAATAAAAACCAGCCACTGTGCTGGTTTTTTTATGCCCTAATATTTAAATGTTCAACAGACCCTAGCAAAAACCATGATTTCTTCGTCTATAAAATAGATAAAAAGTTGTATTAGTCTGAGATGAGCGGACAATAACCAAGCATTGAATTTTATCGTGCTTTATCAAACTTACGGTCTTTTAGACTCAAGTTACCACGTAGCACATCGCTATACATTCGAAAATCACTGGCAAAGCTTTTTAATGGAAACTTAAAAGAAGCTGGTTTGTTTTTTTCAAAGAAAAAATGCCCAACCCACGCGCAAGCATATCCTGCGGCAATCCCTTTTAATACTGGTTTTGGTGAGCGGTCTTTTATTGATTTTGCCAAGCCTAATAAGCCAAAACTACTGCCTGCGAAGTGCAATCTTCGGCACGCCATGTTTTGATGCTCGTCCAAGTAGAAATCATAAAATTTTTGTTTGATGGGTGTACTAGCTTTCATTATACTCTTGCTAGATTGAGCACCAGTGGCTTTGACCTTACTTTGTGTGGCAGTTTGGTTCATTTTTAGCTTCCTTGCTAATGGCTGATATAGTACAAAGTTAAATGGCTATTGCTAATTGACAAGCACTCCATACGCCTTAAAAATCCTTTTATTTGCTGCATACTTATAAATAGTCAGTAAGTCACTGTTATTTATTATAATATGAGTGGCTTTCAATGTAGCAAACCAATATTATTAACACAAGTATTAGATGTGACGTTGGATTTTATCAAGTAGCTTATGATGTGCTTGCGATTTCAGCTTGATTTTGCGTCACTTGCCAGTGTTTGGCATAAATGCTTTAATGGCAAAACCTTATTGATGTGTGTGGGTTTCGCTGTCTTTTGTACTTGTGATGTTTGCACACTAATTTTCTGATGCTAGCTTCTGTTCTTTCATTTATCTTACACGGTAACGATGTCACTTATGCCTATTGAACACCTTACAAACCTACCACTTGCTGATGACGAAATGATGGCAGCCATTGATATTGGTTCCAACAGTTTTCACTTAGCCATTGCGCGTCTTGATCATGGTGAGGTGCGAAAAGTAGTCTCTATGTCTGAAAAGGTGCAGCTCGCTGCGGGATTGGACGAAAATAAAATTTTAAGTGCGGCAGCCGAAAAGCGCGGGCTTGAGTGTTTGAGCCGTTTCGTGGCACGTTTAGACTCGGTGCCACCTGAGCGTATTCGAATCGTAGCGACCAACGCATTGCGACAAGCCAAAAATGCAAATGATTTTATTGCACGTGCTAATAAGATTTTGCCAAAGCCTATTGAGATCATTGCAGGACGTGAAGAAGCGAGGCTGATTTACTTGGGAGTCTCGCATACCAATGCTAGTAGCGATAAACGCTTAGTGATGGACATTGGTGGTGGCTCGACAGAGTTTATTATCGGTCAAGAGTTCGATCCGCTATTAACCGAAAGCTTGCAGATGGGCTGTGTTTCTTTTACACAAAAATACTTTGCTGACGGACTGGTTACTAAAGAGGCTTTTAACAGTGCTATTTCGGGCGCGCGCAAAGAAGTGTTGGCTATTAATGGTCGTTATCAAAAAACAGGCTGGAGTAGTGTGGTTGGCTCAAGCGGCACGATCAAAGCAGTACGTAATGTTTTAGTGTCTAAAGGGTGGGCTGATGAGCAGGAGCGTATCACTTATAAAGGTGTCAAAAAACTAGAAAAGCTGCTGACTAAGATTGGTAACGTTAGTGATATTAATTTAGAAGGTGTTAAAGAACATCGTAAAGCAGTATTTCCAGCAGGTGTTGCCGTATTGCGTGCAGTCATGAAGGTGCTAGGTGTTGAGACCATTACTTATTCAGATGGTGCGCTACGTGAAGGGGTGATGTACGATATGCTTGGCCGCTTTGTTAGCGAAGATGTGCGTGACCGTAGTGTGTTAGCACTAATAAAACGCTATTCAGGCGACAAAAAGCAAGCTAAGCAAGTTGTCAAGACCAGCCGTCATTTGTTTGATCAGGTGCAGGAAAAGCTTGATCTCAGTAGCGATGACGGTGATTTGCTCAGACGTGCCGCGTTTTTGCATGAGATAGGACTGGCGATCAGTCATAGTAGTTACCATAAGCACAGTGCTTATTTGCTCGAATATTCAGATATTCCAGGGTTTTCGCAAGTCGATCAAAAACGTATGGCGCAGTTAATGCTCAATCATCGCCGTAAGCTCAAAGCCGATATGCTTGAGCAAACCTGTACTATCGGTGGTGATCAGCTCGTGTATCTTTGCTTACTATTACGGTTGGCAGTACTGGCGCATCATAGCCGCAGTGATTATGAATTGCCAGAATTACAATTAACAGTTGTGGATGATAACTGTTGGCAAATTACCGTTACCAATAGTAGTGAGCACTACGCCTTCTTATTGCCTGATCTACATACTGAGGTTGATCAGTTCGCTAAGTGGGGCGTGAAGCTGAGCGTAGTCGAAGCTTAGGGACAATAAAAATTACTGTTGTGAGTATTAAGCTACAGTTTGCCGTAACAAAAGCAGCTCTGTCGATAATGTCATACCATATAAGATGTGCTACTATAGCCTTTATTGAGTTTACAACTGTACTTTTATTGTCTGAACATCGATAATGATGCCATTGTTGAATATAATTATTAAAGGGAAAGGTCTATGAGCACTGTCTGGGATAGTGTGCAGCTTGCACGACATGCCAAGCGTCCATTATTTATGGACTATGTTAATCAGCTGTTTACCGAGTTTGATGAGTTGCATGGCGATCGTGCTTATGCTGATGATAAAGCAATACTGGGTGGTTTGGCTCGTTTTGACGGTCAGCCTGTGATGGTTATTGGTCAGCATCGCGGCCGTAGTACTCGTGAGCGGATTGCTCATAACTTCGGTATGGCAAATCCAGAAGGTTATCGCAAAGTGATTCGTTTGGTCAAAATGGCTGAACGCTTTAATATTCCTGTAATGACTTTTGTGGATACCCAAGGTGCATATCCTGGAATCGGTGCTGAAGAACGTGGACAGGCGCAAGCCATCGCAGAAAGTATCGCAGTATTTTCCAGCTTAAAAGTGCCTATCATTGTGACCATTATCGGCGAAGGCGGTTCAGGTGGTGCATTAGCCATCGGTGTGGGTGATAAAGTAAATATGCTGCAAAACAGTATCTACTCGGTTATCTCTCCTGAAGGTTGTGCTTCTATCTTGTGGAAAACAGCTGAAAAAGCACAAGATGCCAGTGAGGCACTTAAGTTAAATGCTATCAATCTATATCAAATGGGTTTGATTGATGCAGTAATTGAAGAAGGCGAGGGCGCACATGTGCAGCCGCAACCTGTTATGAATGCATTAAAAGCTCTTATTGCTGAGCAATTAGATGAGCTCAAAGATTTGGATGCACAAGAGCGTTGCGAGCTACGTTACCAAAAACTTAAATCATTCAACTCTGAAGTGATGTTACCTGCCTAGTCGGCTAGTATTGCATCAACCTGATATTAAACGTAACGAATACGTGGCATTTAATATTAGATATTGAGCTTAGTGTTAAAATAAAAACGTGTCATTTAATGGCGCGTTTTTTTGTGTCGATAAGTCTGTGTTTTGATTACCCTAGTAACTCCACAAATAATAGCAAGCAAATAAGGCTGACTATGACCAGCAGTGCAATCCTCTCTTACGCTATCAAGCCAATCGCTGAATTACCTGTTGATGCTAAGCTAGCAGTGGCGTTTTTAGATAGCATGGCTGAGTACAGTGAACAGCTACACGGACGCCGCATTTGGCTAGCCTGTAGTGGTGGCCGTGATTCATTGGCATTAGCCGCACTGTGTGTGCAGCTTTATCGACAAGGTAAACTGTCATTTTTACCACAGCTTTTACATGTGAATCATGGCCTGCAAGCAGATAGTGGGACTTGGGCAACACATGTCGCTGATTGGGCAGCGATGCAACAGATACCGTGTCAAGTTTTACAAGCGCAAGTGAACGGTCATGATGAGCAAGCGGCGCGGCAGGCCCGTTATGATGTGATGCGCGCATGTCTTAACCAAGATGATGTTTTATTGTTAGCGCATCACGCCGACGACCAAGCAGAAACGGTACTGATGCGATTAATTCAAGGGGCTGGAGTAAATGGGCTGTCAGGTATGCAGCCGTGGAGTGTACACACACAGGGCGCACATCGTATCGTATTATGGCGACCTTGGCTCACTATACAGCGCGCTGATATTAGTGCCTACGCCACGCGCTTACAGTTACCATATATTGATGACCCAACCAATGATACTGGTGATAATGTCCGTAGTGGACTGCGCCGTGATGTCATGCCCGCATTGGCACAATATAATTCCAATGTAATTGATAATATTGCTCGTAGCGCACAGTTACTGCGTGATGCGCAGTCAATTATTAGCGCACAAGCGGTAGAGGATTTACAGCAGACAATAGTGCCATCATTACAGCTACCACCTGTACAGCATGTGTTAAATATAGATAAGCTACAAAGATTGCCACTTTATCGCCAACGTCAATTATTGCACTATTGGCTTGGTCAAGACGAACCGTTACCGCCTGCGAAACAACTGATAGATGATGTATTGAACTTAGCACAGCGCACTGACCAAAACCATCAGACGAAGCTGTTTTGGCAAGGTCGCAAACGCGCCTATACTATCCGTCGATACCGTCAGCAGTTGTACAGGCTGAGCTGTGAATGGTTGGCATGGTTTGAGATACCGCTGAAGGAGCAAATGCAGATATTACCTCAGCCTTCTTTACCTGATATGGATGTCGCGGTTGACCGACCTGTATGTATGACCGTACGTCATGGTCAAAGTATCAAGTGGCAATTACAGCTTCAGACAGATGCATTGGATCAAGTCCTACTAGCTGGTGATAAAGCACTATTGAACAGTAATAAAGAATTATTGAACAGTGATAAGGATGCAGTAGTGCTTGAGACTGTAAGCCCAGCGGTATTAAAAATAACCCCATTACTTCGTCATCAGCGCGTAAAAACAGCCCTAGCATCTCGCCCACAATCTGGCAAGAAGCTCTATCAAACGCTCGGTATTCCATCATGGTTGCGTGAAAGTTTGATCGTGATTAGTGTTGTTTTGCCAGCGAGCAAAGAGTCATTGCCTGTGGAGTTGCCTTTATTGTTGATATCGCCTTTTGAGAGTTGGTTATTGAGTAGTATTACCTCAAATGCTGATGACTCAAATATAGATAAATTAACTTTTGGTAATCAATTGACCAAACTGATAGTAAGCAAGCTAAATCTGAATGCAAAACCCTAGGCCTAATGAGGCTTCAGGAGTCGTTTGATAGTGGCATTAAAGTCTTTTAGTTTATTGAGTTTTTTATAATATATTGACAGTGATGGCTTATTGAATTTATCAAACGGCTCCAGTAGCAGTATGATAAACTGGACGTCATTTTACATAAGCTTATGTTAGTTTGAGTATTTTTAAGTTTTGGCAAAAGGGAGTAGCAATGTCAGTATTAGACAATAAAAAAATAAGTTTTATCGGTGGCGGCAACATGGCAAGAGCGCTTATTAGCGGTCTGATTGGCTGCGGTGTCAAGCCTGAGCTTATTACGGTATCAGCGCCTAGCGAAGAGACACGTGCGCAGTATGATAAGCAGCAAATGAATACGGTTGATGCCAGCAAAAACCCCAAAGCTGCTGTAACTGGCGCAGACGTCGTCATACTGGCGGTCAAGCCACAAGTCATGAGACAGGTCGTTGGTGAGTTTGCAGATGCTTTAGACAATCAGCTGGTGATTTCGGTAGCAGCAGGATTGTCGACCGCACTTTTATCTGACATGTTAGGTGGTTACGATAATATTGTGCGTGCGATGCCAAACACGCCTTCTATGATTCAAATGGGTGCGACAGGGCTGTATGGTACTGGCGATATTTCTGCGGAACAAAAGCAGCTAGCAACCGCAGTGTTAGAGGCTTCTGGGTTGGTTATTTGGGTCAATGACGAAGAGCAGATGCATGCAGTAACTGCCGTATCGGGGTCAGCGCCAGCTTATATGTTCTACTTTCTTGAGTCCATGATCGATGGCGCAGTTGCGTTAGGTCTAGACAAAGAACAAGCGTCAGCATTGGCGATGCAAACCATGCTAGGCGCTGCAAAAATGGCAATGAATAGTGACGACGCACCTGCTGAATTACGCCGTCAGGTTACCTCGCCTAAAGGTACGACTCAAGCCGCAGTTGAATCGATGCAAGCCAATGAGATCGGCCGCCAAATTGGTGAGGCTATGAAAGCTTGCTCTGACCGTAGCCAAGCGCTTAGTGAAGAGATGAGCAAATAGTTCTGCATACCTGAGGTGTGTCATTGTCTATTTTGCAATGATACGCCTAAGCAGTAATACCAAGTATCTGACCATGACGTTTGTCATCTTAAGACCTGTTAATAATGTCACATAGAGTAGCACTTCATGAACAATATGTTATTTCAAATCTTTGATTTGGTCACCACCTTCGCCATGATGTTGGTATTTATTCGTTTTATGCTGCAGTTTGCGGGTATGGATGCCAGTAATCCTATGATTGCACCTGCTTATAAAGCGACTCATATCGTCGATGTCTTTGGGCGTATTTTTCCAACCGTTGGTCAAGGTCGTATCAGTATTGCGGCGATTGTACTGATGTTTTTGATCCGTTTGATTGACATCTCTGGTAAAGCAGCATTGACGCACCATGGTATTGCTCCTGTACCGTTATTTTTTACTGGTACTACTAGCTTGGTTCTAGACTTTTTGCGTATGTGTCGCTACTTGGTGATCGGGTCTATTATCGTTAGTTGGATTGTCGTATTTACGCAATCTCAGCATCCGATTATTGGTATTATTATTAATCTTGCAGAGCCAATCTTGGCACCGTTTCGTCGTATTACACCAAACTTAGGCATGCTTGATTTATCACCGATGGTAGCTTTCTTGGCGTTCTATTTACTTGAGATATTTATAGGTGGTTTGGCAGCGAGCTTTGTGCCCATGTTAGGTTAAATCAAGACCTAACACTCTCTAAGAATGATTGGTAGCCCAAAAAAAGGCGCTCTATATAGATAGAGCGCCTTTTTTATATCTACTTATTGTTTAATAAGCACAGAGCAAATCAGTGGTGAAAAAAACGATTGGGTATCAATTGGGCATTGCTATCATCAGGGTGCGGTGCATCAGCTGCGCGTAGTGTTTGAGTAATCCAGTTGTCTGCGGCCTTCACTGCATCAACAAGGTCGTCGCTCAACGCTAAGCGTCCAGCGATAAAGCTGGCTAATGAGCAGCCTGAGCCGTGAAACTCACCTGCTAAGCGCGGCAAAGTGCTCTGGTGTACCATTTCACCTTTCACATATAGATATTGCTTGATATCACCGCTATCAAAATCATGTGATGTTTTGACCAACACGGCATGGGTACCTTGGGCACATAGTTTTTGCGCACCAATATGTAAGTCTTGCTCACCACTTAAGGCACGTAGCTCATGAGTATTTGGGGTGATTAAGGTTGCATAGGGGAGCAGTGCTCTAAACGCAGTGACTAAGGTTTGCTCATCACCCAAGCTGCCACCGCTATTGGCGACCAATACTGGGTCTAACACAAAAGGTGTATCAGCAGTGATAACCTGCTTGGCAAACAATTGAGTCAGCATGGCAATGTTATCTGTGGTACCTAGCATACCTGACTTAATGACACTGACAGGTAAATCACCGAGCACTGCTTCAGCTTGCTGTTTTACCAAGCTTGCAGCACAAGCATCAAAGCCAAATACCTGCTGTGAGTTTTGTATAGTAATTGCCGTGCAGGCGATAGCTGCATGAGCACCTGCTTGGCCGATGGCTTCAATGTCTGCTTGTAATCCAGCCCCGCCTGAAGGATCCAATCCTGAAAAACACAACACCACTGGTCGCATAAAATGTCCTTTAATATATTTTAAAATAAGTAAAACATGCGCATTATCGCCGATTTCTATCTTATCTAGATCACAGCTTTGATAAGCTAGTAGCGCTCTGTTATGTCTAGTTATGAATATTCTGATAAATACTATAGCCATCCATTGCTAAAAAAGCCATAGTAGAAAAGATATTGAACATAGACAACCAAGCTATAGATAAAAAATG
>NZ_JBQSVP010000085.1:0-12946 GCF_052376345.1 Psychrobacter sp. AOP5-GZ1-6
AGTTCAGTACGGTTGTAGAATCAGCAAATATAGACGCATTAAGTGCTGCTGCATTCGTTCCTTGCCAATAACCCCAATTGGCGACATCAACACCAAAAGTGCTCGCAATTTTAGATCCCCATAGCGCAAATGCAGAGGTAATACCCCAAGGTTGACCACGTGTTATCAATGTCAGCGCATTTAGAAGACCTAATATGATGGCTGCTGCAAACAGTGGCCAAGAACCACGAAAAATACGTTTCCAGCCTGTCGCAGAAGGTACGGGCGCCATCTTAGGTGCTTTGGTTCTTTTTTCAACCACCAAGGTCATCCATGCAATCAAACCAAAAAGCGCCAAAGAGACCATCCAAGCACCGCTGTAACCCAAACCGGTAGATGTGGCCAAAGAGAACGGCTCAAAGCTTGGCATCTCCTCTGTCCAAAACGGCAAGTGGTAAGCGCCAATAGTGGCACCAACAACAAAGAAGATAAACGTGATAAACATCACCGAACGTCCGCCGCCAATCGCATACAGCGTGCCAGAAGCACAACCACCACCCAGCTGCATACCGATACCGAACATGAATGCACCGACAAGCAGACTGACACCGACTGGTGCGACATAGCCTGCCACAGATCCACCAAAGATAGTCGTACCAAAGGCGAGTATGGGTGCAAATAACGTTACGGCAACGGCAAGCATGAGCATGTGTGAGCGCATCGCTTGCCCATTACCGACTGACATTAGGCGTCTAAAAGCAGAGGTGAAACCAAAGCGTGCATGAAAAAGGGTGTAGCCTAATAGCAAGCCGATACCAAGCAGTAGTGCCTGAGAAATATGCTGGGTATCTAGTAAATAGACAAGCATGAGAAATCCCACAATGGCACCGCCTGCTACTAGCATCTTTTGTGGATCATTCAAGCGAAGACTGTCTCTTGCAATTGGATCTTGCGTTTCGTTTACGGGTTGAACTTTTATCGCTGTCAAAGTGGTGATCTCCTTTGCTAGTATTTTTGATTGGCATGCATTTTTATAGCTTTTGTAAACACTACTTTTGAGTTGTTGGTTGTACTCATGTGTTGTTAGTCAACATAGGAATAAGCGCTACATCATAGTCTTATTGCATCGAAAATAAAAACAAGTTGGAGAGAAAATCTAGAATTAGTATATGCAGTTATGGAATAAATAAAGTGTGATGATGAAAAATCTGCTCTTATCATGTTAGTAGATTGGCTACAATAGACTTTAACAGCATCAGGATTTACATAAGAGAGTTGATAATTTGTCAAATATTGCTACTCTATGCCAGACTGTTAACAGCATTGGTGATTACTGTTCACTTCATGACATATCCTAATATTATTCATTCATCCATCCATTACTAGAGCCCGTATGACTATATCTATATCGCCTGACTCAACAGCCATTAGCCAAGCCAAAAATCTGTCTATTGCTGTTATTTATCATAGCAATTATGGTCATACTAAGCGTGTGGCTGAAGCAATCGTGACAGGTGCATGCCAGCAGTTACCAGCATCGCAAGTCAAAGCGGTAGATGTCCATGAAATAGATTGGGCATTCGTAGATCAAGCAGATTTATTGGTGTTTGGCAGTGCAGTATATATGGGTAGCGTGACTGCTGAATTTAAAACCTTTATGGATGAGACCTCAAAGCGGTGGTATCACCGTGCATGGGAAGGCAAGTGGGCAGCGGCGTTTGCAAACTCGGGTGGGTTGAGCGGTGATAAGCTCGCAGTGTTACAGCAGATATCTCTGTATGCGATGCAGCATGGGACGAATTGGATTGGATTGCCACTGATGCCGACAGGTCATGAAGCGCATGACTTAAACCGTCTGTCTAGCTTTTTGGGTTTGATGACGCAGTCGCTGGATGGTCCACCTGAAAAAACACCTGGATCTGGTGATATTGATACTGCTATTTGGTTTGGTGATCATTTGGCTAAGACCATTATTAAGCATCAACCAGCGAATACACAGAGTTAAGGCGACTTTATCGACCATACCTGATTCAAAAAAGCAGCCATTTCTAAGGCTGCTTTTTTGTAGTTCTATATTATTGAGTGCTAATCTTATACCATGCACAAAAATTAGAGTAGCAAGGAAAACAAGTGCAAGTACTACTCACTGTAGACTAAACAAGTTTGACACCGCTAATCGTATTTTTTGGGATTGGTATTAGCATTAAGTTGAGTAGGGTTAGGCGTTGAGGTCACAGGAATAGGGCTGTCAACAAACTGGATGGATTGGCAGCCTGTCAGTAGCGTCACTGTGCTAAGTAAACTGGTAAGAATGAAGGATTTCATAATAGTATCTCGGTAAGGCTGCGACTATATAAGCGTGTTAAGTTTAAAGCTTGCTCTTATGTTATCTGGCTATAAATAGAAGATTATTCTAGCACTTGATAATATGCTTATTTGTATAAGAAAGCGCCCGATTAGACTATCACGCGCTTTCTTAATTATAGTCTTAGTAATCTATAAAGCTGCTTTAGAGGAAAAGCTACTTTGGACTGGCTGACCAGACGGGTGAGCGTATGATGCCTTGTGCAGACTTACCAAATGTCTCGCCACCATTTAGTGATTTTATCGTAATAACGCCTTTATTACCTTGTTTTGAGGCATATACCACGCGTTTACCATTAGGTGAAAAGCTTGGTGCTTCATCAATACCTGTATTACCCAAGTTAGCCGTTACGGCACCATTGCTATTCATAATAGCGGCTGATGAGCCATTTAAGAAGGCAATCTGCGATCCATCAACACTGAACTGTGGACTGGTGGCATAACTGCTATTTGACAGCTTAATCGTATGTCCTGATGCAAACTCATAGCGATAGATTTGTGGCTTATTGAATCCTGCTTTGTCGGATACAAAAACAAAAGACTTGCCGTCAGGTGCATAGCTTGGCTGCACTTCACTGCTTGGCCAATTGATAATTCTATTAGGCTGACCACCACTGGCGCTTACTTCATAAATATCGGCACTGCCTTCAAAGCTGCTAGAAAATAGTATTTTGCTACCATCGGGTGAGAATGAGGGACTCAAGTTGCTACCAGAATAAGGCGTGAGTGCTGTAGAAGAGCCGCCATCTACGTTCTGTACATAGATAATAGGATATGATTTATCTCGCTGTACAGAGTAAGCAATGCGTTTGCCGTCGGGCGACCAAGCGGGTGAAAATATAGACCCTTTGGCTGTATAGATGGTTCTGGCGTTTGCACCATCAGCATCCATGATTTTCAGGCTTGAGGTTTTGTCTTTGCCTACGCCGATTTCTTCAATATAAGCAATACGACCTGAAAAATCCCCTGGTGTTCCAGTAATCAACTCATATATTTTATCGGCAATGACATGGCCAGCATAACGCATGCTTTCTTTGTCATCCTTAGCTGTTAAGCTCTGTTTGCCTGCCAGTATTCGCCCTGATTTGACCTCAATGACTTCATATTCAGTGGTGACTTTGCCGCGGTTGGTGCTGCTACTACCGACGACTAAGTAAGGAACTCCGATACTTTGCCAGACTGGTAGCGTGCCTGCTAACTCGCTGCTGCTACTTGGTTGCTGTGGCAAATTTTTGCTAGTCGTTTTTAATTCTGTGTTATCTAAATCATTTAAGATAATAGAAGACATGACGGTGTCACCAGCGAAGGGAACGAAAGCGACTTGGTTTTGTTGAATAGGAATTTCGTAATCTAGTTCCAGAACGACAGGAGCTGCAAATATACTTGGAGCAATTAATAAGATTGATGTACTGGTAAGTAAAAATGTGAGTAAGTTTTTATGAGTGCGCATGAGTAAGTCGAGCTCCTGAAAAAGTATAGTTATCATTCTTGTAGGTAATTAATCAGCTATAAAGGTACGGCAGCATCTTGGACAGTATAAGATTCTTAAGATAACATTACCAATAGCATAAAATATGAGCAGCTTATTAGTTACTACCTTTAAACTCTATATTAAAAGTAGGATATTTGGGATCGCTAGTATCTATTGGAAAGCTATCCGCATCCCAAACTGCTTGTTTGGCTGCCTCATTGACCTTACTATCAGGTCCTGAAACCGATACATTGGTCACCTTGCCATTAGCATTTACAGTAATTATTAGCGTAGCGCGTTGAGTCGCACCTTTCGCTCCTATCGGCGGATTATAGTTACGTTTGATTAGGTTGATAATTTCATTGTTGCTAGCACCACGACTGCTTTTTTTTGCGTTACTTGTTGCTTTATCGCCAGATATAGACTCGCCTTTTGCCAAACTATAATCCTGAGGTGCGCCATCAGGATCATTACTTTCAAATTCTATATTAGTACTATCAGCATTGGGACGTGCAATAGTAACAGGGTGCTGTTGTATATAGCGTAATTTCTCAAGCTCAGCTTTATCTTTTCTTAGCTTCTCCTGAATTGGGTCGTGGCTTTCTGCTATCGACTCATCCAATTGTTCTGCCAACTCAGCCATTTGCTGCTCATATACTCTATTTCGTTCAAGCAAGCGCTGATGATGTTCTTCGCTCATGAGTAAGGGGCGACCAGTAGTGTCGTCGGGACGGCTAAAACTAGGAACTTGTTGTGAGCTTGGTTGGGTGCTGTTTTGGTTGGCATCGTTACTGTCAGACTCATTTGCTTGCGTAACTATCGACGAACTGCTGTTGGCACTGGCTGCTTGTGCCTGCGCGGCTGCACGATTGGCCAGTATCTGCCCTTGCATCTCAGCCAGTTGCTCAGGAGAGACCATGACCGTTTCAAGGCTACCAACCATCTCTACCTCAGCGTTTTGATAGCTATAAACCAGCAAGCCAATCACAAGGCTATGCGCTAATAGACTGAATAGCATAGGCATAGTGAGCCCATTTCCTTCAGGTTGGGTAGGCACATAGACGGCAGGAGCATTATTCATAATATTTATACTCATGAACGTGGTTCATTGGGTTGGCTACTATTCTATTGTCAGCTTGATTGAGAATGGTGCTTATAATTAAGGCACAGCAGGCGCGGGTAGTGGTGCACCTGTTAATAGTCCGACCTTTTGAATACCTGCTTGTTGTAACGTTGCCATTAGCGTCATAATGACACCATATTGATTGTTTTGATCGGCATTTATCATTACCTGCACTGGCTGTTCGCCGAGTTCGTTACTCTGAGACTGTAAATTGGATAAGGTGTTAATCAATTCAGGTTCACTCATCGGTAAGTCGATATTATTTTCATAACTGATAAAAATCTCTCCAGTATCCGTCAAAGAAACAATCACAGGTAGCTGGCTTTGGCTCATGGTGTTGGTTTGCTCTTTTGGTAAATCAACATCAACACCAGTAATTAGCATCGGTGCTGTGACCATAAATATGACCAGCAATACCAGCATCACATCGATGTAAGGGACAACGTTCATCTCCGCATTTAGCGCTTTTTTTTCACGGCGATAGGGACTTTGTTTCATAACCCTTGCACCTGCGTTGCATTCGCTGGCGTTTCTCTTTTTGTGCTGCTTTCTACACTGGTCTCACGCTGGAGCATGCCGGTCATTTCATCACAAAACAGCGCCCGCGAGTCATACAAGCGACTGGATTTTGCGGTAAAGTGATTATAAGCCAATACCGCAGGAATAGCAGCAAACAGACCCATCGCCGTCGCGATCAATGCTTCAGCGATGCCAGGTGCGACCGAAGCTAGAGTAGCTTGCTCTGTTTGAGACAACCCTAAAAAGGCATTCATGATGCCCCAAACGGTACCAAACAGTCCGATATAAGGCGCGACCGATCCGATACTTGCTAGCGTCGTTAGCCCTGACTCTAGTAATTGCTGCTGACGACCCAAACCAACTCTTAGCTTACGCTCAACACCATCGATGATGTCGTCTTTAGGTTGGCGCTTTTTATGCATTCTGAGGTATTCTGAAAACCCAATATAAAAAATTTGTTCAAGTCCTTGGCGTTCAGGTGATCCTTGCACACCTTGATAGAGTTTGGCCAAATCTTCTCCTGACCAAAACCAAGTCTCGAACTGTTGGTCGAAGTTTTGGGCTGTACCAAGCCGTGCACTCATACGAAAAATAATCACCCAACTGAACAAAGAGGCTAATAATAATAGTGCCATCACAATCTGCACCAATAGGCTGGCTTGGGTAACAAGATCGATAATATTTAATGACTCAGGCATGTAATAAACTCACGGATAGTTGACGTCAGCTGATATGGTGCATTACGCATACCAGATAGGATCTTTGATAACATAAAAATATGATAGGGCAATAATTCTGCATACTTGTATCAACCGCTTAGTTTACTGTTAAATGAAGGAAAGGTCATTATTAAAATGTTAAATACCACATAATTATATAGATATTTATGCATATAAGCTTACTTGCCAAGGTCGAAAGGATTTTATAAATAAATCTCTGAAATATTTTTTAACAGTTTTTTCTAAAGTTATGAAAGCAGGTATTTGTACTCACAAGGTACGGGTAGCGATTGAATTTGCATAGTAACTTCTCTAGAATGTTACACTTCGTTACTGATGCCTTCTGGTAATGACGTCACTATTTGTTTGTTGATGTCACCTCTATTTGAGACACCAATAAATTTGTTCTTTCACTAGCAAGCTGGGCGCGACACTTATGAATGCAATCGAACGTTATTTTGGAATCAATGGTCAAAACACCACGATTAAAACGGAAATTCTTGCCGGTTTAACGACTTTTTTGACGATGGCTTATATTATTTTTGTTAATCCTAACGTGCTGGCAGATGCTGGCATGGATAGAGGTGCTGTGTTTGTTGCTACTTGTTTGGCAGCAGCAATCGGGTGTTTGATTATGGGGCTTTATGCTCGCTTACCAGTTGCTCAGGCTCCTGGTATGGGGCTGAATGCCTTTTTTACTTATGGCGTTGTGCTAGGCATGGGGTATACGTGGCAAGTAGCACTTGGCGCGGTATTTTTGTCTGGTTGTATCTTTGTGCTGTTGAGTCTGTTCAAGATTCGAGAGATGATTATCAACTCTATTCCTGTGTCACTCAAGCAAGGCGTGGTCGCTGGTATCGGTGCATTTCTAGCGTTTATTGCATTACAAAGCTCAGGGGTTATCGTTAATCATGATGCTACTTTGGTCGGTCTAGGAGACATGACGACCTTTGGACCTGCAATGGCTGCTATCGGATTTATTGTCATTATGGCTTTATCCTACAAGAAAGTCCCTGGTGCAGTGACGATTGGTATTTTACTGGTGGCGTTGGTTAGCTTATTAACTGGCAATACGCAATTCACAGGTATTATATCTACACCGCCATCGATTGCTCCTACGCTGATGCAGCTTGATATTGCTGGTGCGTTTGATGTGAGTATGATCAGCGTTATCTTTGCTTTTTTATTCGTGGATTTGTTTGATACAGCAGGTACGTTGATTGCGACCACTCAACAGGCAGGATTGGTCGACAAAGATGGTAAAGTTAAGAATATGGGTAAAGCCATGTTTGCGGATTCTACGGCAACGGTCGCAGGTACATTTCTAGGTACGTCATCAACGACCAGTTATATTGAAAGCGTTTCAGGAATTGCCGCAGGTGGTCGTACAGGGTTGGTCGCTGTGACTGTCGGTGTGTTATTTTTACTCAGTATTTTCTTTGCACCATTGGCCAGTATGATTCCTGCTTATGCGACAGCAGGCGCGATATTTTATGTGGCAGTATTGATGTTAGGCACACTCAAAGATGTTGAGTGGGCTGATTTAACTCAGGCGGGACCAGTCGTCGTGGTATTGTTATTTACACCATTAACGTACTCTATTGCCGACGGTATTGCACTTGGTTTTGTTACTTATACAGCGACCAAAGCATTGACGGGTAAATTCTCTGACATCAGCATTCCAGTATGGATATTGACCATTGTGCTATTGGCAAAAATTGTTTTTGTTTGATTGGTTATACTGCAAGTTAGGGTTTGTTGAGTACTAAAATGTCAATGCCGTTGTTCTGAAAAATCATTAGCATGTGAAAATCTCTCTTTATCTATCACTGATAAAGAGAGATTTTTTTTGGCCGAAATATGGGTTACATCATTACGATTTTTTTTAAGTATTTGATTTAAAAAAACAATTGATTTTCTATCGTAAATAGGGAGATAAGACCAAAGCGTCATTGTGAAAAAAGTGCTGATAACTGTTTGTTTTTTAGCGGTATATTAATTTATAAAAACTGACAATATCGTTAGTTTGAATTTTTTTTTTCATGATACTATACTCAAGTTAAGCGCATCACCTCAATCAACGCCGTAGAGGTTTTTCTTACAGTGAATTAGTATCATATTAGATGATGGATTTGTGTTTATTAATACGATTTACTTTCGTTTTGATAATATGGTGTTAAATGATTCTATATTTAACATTGTTATCGCAAAACCTGATCATCAAACTCCTTTCACTACTAGCAAGAAGAAGGCACTAATGCCGCTTAACTTTTTATTGTTGCCTTTGTATTGTTAACGTAGCCGTTTAACACTTGAACGACCTACTTAATGGTTCCCAGCTGATGCTGGATTTTCTCGTTTTGTGATGGCGCCATTTGGTTCTTTGATTATTATTGTGAGTAGGTATTTATAACGACTATTTATTTAGTGGTTATAGCCAGCTATGCAGAAAAATTAGAATTCCTAAAGCACCATTTATTATGGTTTTTAAACGATAGTTATGGAGTGGTTATGAACCCAGTAGACCAATTTACCCCGCAAGAGCCGATTTTATTCAAACCGGTTGACTTGTTGTTGCCAGAATACATGACCCAATCAGCAGACACACTACATGATCGTATCACGCCACTATACAGTGTCGATGAAGAACGTTGGTTGTCTGAATTGTTGCCACTTGCCAAGCCTAGCACTGAAGAACGTGATGCAGCGGCTGAGCAAACGCGCCAGTTGGTAGAGTATGTACGTAATGATGGCAAAGCCGTCAAGATGGTCGATTCTCTACTGCTTGAATACAGTCTTGATACTCAAGAAGGTATTTTGCTAATGAGTTTGGCAGAAGCGTTGATTCGAGTGCCAGACAACTATACGGCTGATGCACTGATTCATGACAAAATGAGTGTGGCTGATTGGAAAAAACACATCAAGAATGACAATGGTTTTATGGTCAATGCTTCGTCATGGGGCATGATGATGACAGGTCGTGTTGTTAGCATTGATAGCAATACTACGGCGTCAGGATTTTTGGATCGCATGACTAAGAAGATGGGCGAGCCTGTCATTCGTAGTGCCATGCAGAAAGCCATGCGTATCATGGGTCATCAGTTCGTATTAGGCGAAACGATTGAGGGTGCGAATAAAAATAGTCAGCCATATCGTAATAAAGGATATACCTACTCGTTCGATATGTTAGGTGAGGCGGCGATCACGCATAAAGATGCCGAAAAATATTTCAATGACTATTTGCATGCGATTAGAGCCACCGCTAGCATTAAAGTCAAAGAGGGTATGCCGAAGCCGTCAGTATCTATTAAATTGTCAGCACTGCATCCTCGCTATGAAGCGACACAAGAAGCACAGGTAATGGGGCTACTGCGCCAACGCTGCTTGTTGCTTATAGAAGCGGCACGTGAAGTCAACGTGGATCTGAGTATCGATGCTGAAGAAGCCGACCGTTTAGAGATTTCTTTAAAACTGTTTGAGTCTTTATATCGCGACAGTTTGACAGAGGGCTGGGATGGTCTAGGTATCGTCGTACAGGGCTATTCTAAGCGTGCAATTGCTGTATTGGCTTGGCTGGCTCGTTTGGCGATAGAAGTAGGTGACCGCATTCCTGTACGTTTGGTAAAAGGTGCCTATTGGGATACTGAAATTAAGCTTGCTCAACAAAAGGGTTTGTCAGGCTATCCTGTTTGGACACGTAAAGAAGGCACGGATACGGCTTATCTTGCCTGTGCTCGTTTCTTATTATCAGAGCATCTACGCGGATTAATCTGGCCACAGTTTGCCACTCATAACGCGCACACACTTGCGTCGATTATGACCATGAGTCAGCATAGAGACTTTGAGTTCCAACGCTTACATGGTATGGGTGATGCACTTTATGATCATATCTTACAAGCGTATAAAATTGCGGTACGTATCTACGCACCTGTTGGCGCACATAAAGACTTACTGCCGTACTTAGTGCGTCGCTTGCTTGAGAATGGTGCAAACAGCTCGTTTGTGCATCAATTGTTAGATAAGTCTTATCCAATTGATAAACTGACCGTACATTCATACGACAAGCTGCTGACCAATGCCACGTTGCATAATCCAGAAATACCGTTGCCACTAGAAATTTACGGTGAGCGCCGTGCCAGTTTTGGTCCTAATATATTCACAGAATCACAGTGGTTATCGTTCAAATCTGAGATCGACAGCCATTTGAATAAAACTTGGTCAGCGATGTCTGTTATCAATGGCAAAGCGATTGACAGCTATGAAGATAATGGCGTTACTCATAAGCTTGATCGTCAGGCGGTCAAAGCACCTTGGAACCATGAAGTAATCGCTGGTGACGTTGTCTATGCCAATGCAGACATTGCACGTCAAGCGGTTGATACGGCGGTGGCAGGAGAAAGTATCTGGCAAGCGGTACCTGCTACTAAGCGTGCTGAAATACTGCGCAAAATAGCTGATCTCTACGAAGAAAACTATGCTGAGCTGATGGCGATCTGTCAGATTGAAGCTGGCAAGACCATGCAAGATGGTATCGATGAGATCAAAGAAGCCGTTGATTTCTGCCGTTTTTATGCGGATGAAGCTGAACGTCTGGATGGTGTCGTCCATGAGTTTGCCGATTTATCTGGCAAGCTGTCACGTCAAGTGTACAAACCGCGTGGTACGTTTGTCTGTATCAGTCCTTGGAACTTTCCATTGGCTATTTATACGGGTCAAATTGTGGCAGCACTCGCGTCGGGCAACACCGTCGTGGCGAAACCTGCCGAGCAGACCAGCTTGGTTGCGCACTTTGCGGTACAGTTGATGCATCAAGCAGGCGTGCCAGTAGAAGCATTGCAGTTAGTAATTGGTGCGGGCGACGTTGGTGGGGCATTGACAGCCGCTGCTGATATTGCAGGTGTTATTTTTACTGGTTCAACTCAGACAGCACAGTACATTAATCAAAGCCTAAATAATCA
Source organism: Psychrobacter sp. AOP5-GZ1-6 (assembly GCF_052376345.1). Lineage (NCBI taxonomy): Bacteria > Pseudomonadati > Pseudomonadota > Gammaproteobacteria > Moraxellales > Moraxellaceae > Psychrobacter > Psychrobacter sp. AOP5-GZ1-6. The sequence continues at coordinate 11,134 of NZ_JBQSVP010000085.1, forward strand.
TGAAAAGGCCAGCGGTGAGCTGCCCGTGTTTATCGCTGAGACTGGCGGTCAAAACGCCATGATAGTTGATTCGACAGCACTACCAGAACAAGTGGTTAAAGATGCGGTTCTATCAGCGTTCGGTTCAGCAGGTCAGCGCTGTTCAGCTTGCCGTATTTTGTGCGTGCAAGAAGAAATGGCTGATGATTTGATTGAGCTGTTACAAGGTAATATGGCGGAGCTGTCTGTCGGCAATCCGTTATACGCTGCGACAGACGTGGGCCCAGTGATTGATGCAGATGCCAAGCAAGGTCTTGAAGCGCATATCGAGCGTATGCGTGATGAGCCGACTGCTACTATTTTGGCACAAACACCAATGAGTTCGAGCTCAGTGGTGAGCCAAGAGCAGTCTACTTTTGTATTGCCAACGGCGATCGAAGTAAACAGTATCGATGTGATCGGTGGTGAGCACTTTGGCCCAATTCTACATGTGCTACGCTATCAAGCGCGTGACCTAGATAAGCTGATTGATGCGATTAATGCCACAGGTTTTGGTTTGACCTTGGGTATCCATAGCCGTATTGAAAACACTACTGAACATATTGAGCGCCGTGCTGTGGTAGGTAATACTTATGTTAACCGTAACCAAATCGGTGCAGTCGTAAACGTACAGCCGTTTGGTGGCTGTGGCTTGTCTGGTACTGGCCCTAAAGCTGGTGGTCCGCATTATGTTGCTCGTCTGATGAAACTAAGTACTGAATCAACCAGTACGAATCAGTCAGGTGTTAATACCGCAGTGACGCAAAACCAATCTCAAACAACCACTCAATCAGAAATCGCGTAAGGAGTAGCAACATGGCGACAGAATTCAAAAAAAATCATGCCCAGGTTTGTGAATCTTGGCGACTGCTTGGCGCAGTCAATCGCGCTGTTTATCTACAAGCGGCTATTCCAAAACTGGCCTTACTCACGGGTGATGCCAACAAAGCAAAGCGCTTGTTTAATCATTTGTTGAATGAAGCACCTAGCCTAGATGAAGTGCATCGTATGACTGGTGCTACTGGTGAGTCAAATGATTTGTATGTGACGGCTCGTGGGAAAACCATGGTCATCGGTGGTGATTCTGCCAAAGCGATGGCAGTACTTGGTCAGTTAATAGCGGCACTTTTGACAGGTAATGAGGTGATATTACATTGCCCAAGCCAAGAAGAGATGTGCAATGAAGCGGCAAATATACTCTATGATGCTGGTATCAGTGATGACGTCATTAGCGTGGCAAACGACTCGCAAACGGTCACATTGTTATATATTGACCGTCTTGCGCAAGTTGCTGTCGCTGGCAGTCGCAGTGAAGTGCAGGAGATTAGCCAAGAGCTTGCCAACACCGACGGTATTTTGACTCAAGTGATTAGTGTGACCGATATGGAAGGTTTTTCGGAGATGCTAACACCTGATTATCTCCATCGCTTCGTCACTGAACGAGTAAAAACAATCAACACTACGGCTATTGGTGGTAATGCGAGCTTGTTGGAGCTTGGTACAGAGTAGTTGATTTTACCAATACCAAACAATAGAAATGGTGTTGGAATCTAATCGAATTGACACGACGGTCAGCGTTTATTTATTGATATTTTCAATGAATAAGCGTTGACCGTTTTTTTAATTAAAGGTTCAGCAGACATTAATTGCTCAATATTGATGAGTAAAAATACAATTTTATGAGTTGTGTATTAAATAAATATAATGATAATATACCCCACTCTCAACTTCGAAAGTGATTGAAAAAAGAAGAGCACCTCACTAATCTATTGTTTTCGACCAAGAATACAATGGA
>NZ_JBQSVP010000086.1:0-12933 GCF_052376345.1 Psychrobacter sp. AOP5-GZ1-6
TTATATATTTCGTATTGATAGCCATTTTTAAATTTATTAAACAATCAACATTGTAATGCATATGCCTATTATTCATAGCACCTAATGCTGATTGTTATAGCATAAATAACGATATATCAAACACTACTACTGATTATTACTCTTTTATTTATACCGCAATTATATTATTGACGAGGACATTGATGAAGCACTCTTATCTTGCGCTTATAATGGCAGCTGTACTATCTGGAGCTGTATTGGTGGGCTGTGACAATGATGGCGATGCTGCTGGAGATGCAGCACAACAGCAAATGCCTCCATCTGTCGTCAACGTCCAAACCGTAACCTTCGAAACCGTACCTCAAGTAAAAACCTTTGCTGGTCGTACCACAGCCTACCAAACCGCAGACATCCGCCCACAGGTTAGTGGCGTCATTGATGAAATACTTTTCCGTGAAGGGAGCTCTGTCAAAAAAGGTCAGGCACTTTATCGTATTAATACGGACAATTATGCTTCTTCTGTAACGAGTGGTCGAGCAGCTGTCGCACAGGCTCAGGCCAACTATCAAACAGCATTGGCAAACACGGCCAGCAGCAAAGCTACCTTGGTGAGTAATCAAGCATCATTAGCACAAGCACAAAGCGACTTACAGCGATTGAGTGGTTTGGTCGAAATTAATGCCATATCTAAACAAGAATACGATCAAGCTGTGACAGCTGTACGCACAGCCGAAGCAGCGGTAGCAAGCGCACGCGCAGCTATTGGCCAATCACAAGCCAGCGCCGCAAGCGCAAAAGCGAGTATTGCAAGCGCAAAAGCGGGTTTAAAAGCCAGTGCCCTAGACTTTAGTCGCACGATAGTACGTGCACCCATTTCTGGTCGTAGTGACCGCTCAAACTTTACTGCTGGTGCGTTGGTTAGTGCCAGTCAAACTGATCCGCTCGTGACAGTTTCACGTCTAGATCCTATCTATGTCGATATCAGTCAGTCTTCATCCGAGCTGCTAAAATTGAAGCAACAAATCGCTGCAGGCAAAGCACAAGCGGGACTGAATAGTGTTGAGTTGGTATTAGAAGACGGTACCGTTTATCCCGTTAGTGGTCAATTGGCTTTATCTGAAGCACAAGTTGATGAATCAACTGGCGCCGTCACTCTACGCGCAATTTTCCCGAATAGTAATGATATTCTACTACCGGGTATGTATGTAAGTGCGCGTTTGACCCAAAGTGTCATTACCAACGCAGTATTGGTACCACAAAGCGCGGTCACCCGCTCTACCAAAAATGAAACTCAAGTTTATATCGTCGATGAAAACAATAAAATTAAAGTACGCCCTGTAACGATCAATGGTACATATGAAGGCAAATGGATAGTGACTGACGGTCTAAAAGAAGGCGACAAGCTAGTGGTCATCGGTGGCTCAAAAGTTAAGCCTGATCAAGAAGTCGTTGCCAAGCCTGTAGAAAATGCTACGCCAGCATCAACTGGAAATAGCACGCCTGCTAGTACTTCGGCCAAAACACCACAGCAAGCAGCAACTAAGAACCCTGCTGACAGCAACACGGCCAAGAAACCTGCGGAAGATGCAGCTAACTAATTCCATTCAAAGATAGGAAGACTTAGGGATATACTATGTCACGTTTTTTTATTAATCGCCCTATTTTTGCATGGGTATTGGCTATTTTAGTCATGCTCATCGGGGTGATATCGGTCATTAATCTACCGATCGAACAGTACCCACGTATTGCACCGCCGACTGTTACAGTTAGCACAAATTACCCTGGTGCCAGTGCGCAAACCGTTGAAAACTCAGTGGTCCAGATCATCGAACAAAAAATGAAAGGTCTTGATGGTTTGATGTATATGTCATCAACCAGCTCGTCAAACGGTAGCGCATCAGTGACGCTCACCTTTGAGACTGGTACTGACTCTGATACCGCTCAAGTACAGGTACAGAACAAGCTTCAAGCAGCAACAAGCTCACTACCTGAATCCGTTCAGCGTCAAGGTGTCACGGTCAACAAATCCTCTAGCAGCTTTTTGATGGTGCAAGCATTCATCTCTGAAGATGGCAGTATGGATCGCGGTGATATCGCAGATTACATTAACTCAAACATCGTTGATCAGATCAGCCGTGTCGAAGGTGTTGGTGAAGTTCGTGTATTTGGCTCTACCTACGCGATGCGTATCTGGCTAGACCCTGCACGCTTACGTAGCTATAACTTGATGCCTTCTGATGTCATTACTGCCGTCGGTGCGCAAAATGCGCAAGTCTCTGCAGGCCAGTTAGGTCAAGCGCCCGCTGACACTGAACAACAAGTCATCAACGCAACTGTAACGGTACAAAGCTACCTACAGACCCCTGATGAATTTAGAAACATATTATTGAAAACGGATGCCTCAGGCGCGCAAGTACGCTTAAGCGATGTCGCAGATGTTGAGATTGGAAGTCAAGACTACAGTGTTAACTCACTATTTAACGGTCAAGAAGCTGCTGGTATGGGTATATCCTTGGCAGGTGGCGCTAACGCACTTGATACGCGCGAAGCACTTGGTGCTCGTATGGCTGAGTTGGAACGAAACTTTCCTGCTGGCCTAACCACGGTTACTCCTTATGACACGACACCATTCGTTCGGTTGTCTATTGAGCAAGTAGTACATACGCTCATCGAAGCTATTGTGCTTGTATTTATCGTCATGTTCATTTTCTTACAGAACTGGCGTGCAACGATTATCCCGACATTGGCTGTACCTGTGGTACTTTTGGGTACCTTGTGTGTGCTGTATATCGCAGGTTTTAGTATTAACGTTCTGACTATGTTTGCGATGGTACTGTCTATCGGACTATTGGTCGATGATGCCATCGTAGTCGTAGAGAACGTCGAACGGATTATGGAAGAAGATCCTGACATTTCTGTCAAAGACGCTACCGTTCAATCGATGGGTGAAATTAGTAAGATTGTTGTTGGTATTGCTCTGATTCTATCAGCAGTATTTGTACCTATGGCGTTCTTTAGCGGTTCAACTGGTGCTATCTATCGTCAGTTCTCCATTACCTTGATTACCAGCATGGTACTATCGGCTTTAGTTGCCCTTATCTTTACCCCTGCCCTGTGTGTGACCTTGCTTAAACGTAGCAAGAGCCATGACAAGAGTAATATGGCCACTCAAAAAGGTTTCTTCGGTTGGTTTAACCGTAGCTTCTCTAAAGCAAGCATCTCTTATGAGCGCTTCGTGGGTAAAAGCTTCGGTCGTAAATGGTTATATTTAATTGGCTATGCTGCCATTATTGGTATTATGACGGTGATCTTTTTACGCATTCCTAGCTCGTTTTTGCCAGAAGAAGATCAAGGTATTATGTTTACCTTAGTTCAGCTTCCCTCTGGCTCTACACTCGATCAGACACAAGACGTACTGGATAAAGTTAGAAACTATTACGATACTCAAGAAGCCGATAATATTGCCTCTGTCTTTACCGTTGCAGGCTTTAGTTTTGCCGGATCAGGCCAAAACATGGGTCTGGCGTTTGTACGCTTGTCGGATTGGGATGAACGCCCAGGTGATGAAAATACCGCGCAAGCTGTGGCTGGCCGAGCAATGGGGTACTTCTTTACTCAGATTAATGAGGCGCAAGTATTCCCCATTGTACCGCCCGCTATTACTGAACTTGGTAATGCCAGTGGTTTTGACTTGATGCTACAGGATACCGGAAACGTCGGTCATGAAGGGCTGCTCGAAGCCCGCAATATGTTGTTGGGTATGGCCGCTCAAAACGACCAAGTCTCTGGTGTACGTCCTAACGGTCAAGAGGATGCACAGCAGCTGAAAGTCAATGTCAATCAAGAACAGGCCGCTGCATATGGCTTGTCGATGTCCAGTATCAATAGCGTTATCTCGACCGCATGGGGCTCAAGTTATATCAATGACTTCGTTGACCGTGGTCGTATTAAGAGCGTTTATGTACAAGGCGAGCCGAGTAGTCGTACCAATCCTGACGATCTTGGTAAGTGGTATGTACGTAATGACAATAACGATATGATTTCATTCGATGCGTTCTCTAGCAGTGAATGGCAGTCAGGTTCTCCGCGTCTGACCCGTTACAACAGTTTCCCTTCTATGAACATTCAGGGTTCTGCTGCTGCTGGACTCAGTACGGGTGAAGCAATGGCGGCGGTAGAGACGATGATAACCAATCTGCCTGAAGGCGTCGGTTATGAGTGGACAGGCACGTCACTTGAAGAGAAAAAATCAGGTGCTCAGGCTCCATTGCTATATGCAGTCTCGCTCTTAGTGGTATTCTTATGTCTAGCTGCTTTGTATGAGAGCTGGTCGATACCTTTCTCTGTCATATTAGTTGTACCACTTGGTGTTTTAGGCGCAGTACTATTTACATGGATGCGCGGCTTCGCCAACGATGTTTATTTGCAGGTAGGTTTGCTGACTGTAGTTGGACTGTCTGCTAAAAATGCGATTTTAATTATCGAATTTGCAAGAGATTATCAAGACGCTGGTTATAGTCTTAAAGAGTCAGTGATGACGGCAGCGCGTCAACGCTTGCGCCCAATCATTATGACATCGCTTGCCTTTGGCCTCGGGGTTGTACCATTATTCTTAGCCACTGGCGCTGGTTCTGGCAGCCAAAGTGCTATTGGTACCAGTGTACTTGGTGGGGTTGTTAGTGCCACTATATTAGGTGTTTTCTTTATTCCCATGTTCTATATCTGGATACGTAGTATCTTTCCTCATAAATATGAGAATAACAAGCCAAATGATAGAGACGATGGTGATGATACACCAAATGGTGATCCACAAAGTCCGACTCTCTCTAAGAGTTATCAGCCTGTGAACTTAGGAGACAATACATAATGAGTTTTCGTTCGATTTTTACCTCAAACTCAGCACACGCGACAGTCAATATGACTGCCAGCGTGGGCGCAACGACAGGTGAGTGCCCCGTGACCTCTACCCTTTTATTACCATCTCGCATTCGTAAAAATGGTGTGCGGCTAATAGGTCTAACAACCCTAGCAATCAGTATGGCTGCTTGTAATACGATTCCGAAATCAGATATAAACCCTGTGCTGGCTCAGCCTAATGTTCCAATCAACCAAGCCTATGAAGCATACGATAAGGACACGGCTAGTAGCGCTGATCAGGCCAGTATTGCCAGTCAGCGCTGGCAGAATTTTTATAGCGATGAGCGCTTAAAAGCTCTCATAGCACTGGGTCTTGAAAACAATAAAGACTTCGAAAGCGCACGTCTAGCCATTGAAAAAGCACGTGCACAATATCGAATCACGGATATTAGCGACTTGCCAACGATTGATGGTAGTGGCAGTTATTCTCGCGGTGCCCAAAACAGCACTGATCGTAACGCCAGTAATAGCTACAATGTTAATCTGGGTTTAGCAAGCTATGAGCTGGATTTTTGGGGTAAAATTTCAAGCCTAAAAGATCAAGCCTTACAGAACTTTTTGGCCACCACAGCTGCAAAAAACACCACTCAAATCACGCTCATCAGTAATATTGCCCAGAGCTATGCCAATCTAAGTTATAGCCTAGCCCAACTTGAGTTGGCGTCCAAAACTTATGAAAGTCGTAAAGAGTCACTCTTTATCACCACCAAACGCTTTGAAGCAGGCATTGATGACAAACTGGCTTCTTTGCAAGCGAGCGCCTCATTAGAAGACGCCAATCTTGCGATGTTGAGTGCTCAAAGCAGTGTTTTGACGGCACGTAATGCTTTGCAGTACTTAGTTGGTGCACCTATACCTAGTGACCTTCGGCCTACGCCTTCGGTTACCAATATTACTAACCAGCAAATATTTAATACTGGATTACCTAGTGAGTTGCTACGCTATCGCCCAGATGTGCTACAAGCAGAATACAACTTGAAAGCTGCTGGTGCCAACATCGAAGTAGCACGTGCCTCTTATTTCCCATCTATCAGCCTGGCCAGTAATATCGGTGTTAGTAGTGGCAGTTTGGATGATTTATTCAGCAGTGGTTCATTTGGTTGGTCATTTGGTCCAAGTATTAGTGTGCCTATTTTCGATGCTGGTAGCTTAGATGCCAATTATGATGTGGCTAAGATTGAGCGCGACCAAACGCTGACTGCCTATGAAAGCTCTATTCAAACGGCGTTCCGTGAAGTCTCTGACGTCCTCGCAACACGAGCAACATTAGGCGATCAGCTCGATGCACAATATCGTTTGCAAGACAACTATGAGCAAACTTATAATATTGCCAATGCACGCTTTAAAGCAGGTGTCTCTAACTACCTAGACGTACTTGATGCACAACGTTCTTTATTCTCAACGCAGCAGGGTATTTTGAATTTAGAGCTACAAAAAGTCATTAGCCAAATTGAGTTGTATCAAGCGCTCGGCGGCGGTGCCAATCTAGACGTACCAACTGATATTCCAGTACCGCAGCATACCAACTTGGCACAAATAGCGAATGTGTCAAACTACGGTAATAAGACAAAAGCCACCAATGCAGTTAATGCTGCAGGCTCAGCACGCGTGGTTTCTTTAGAGGAAGCATCAGCGATTGAACAAGCGCAACCATCTGAATCCACAACCTTTAGACCTACTACCGAAGTTGATATTAATAACGATGGTACAACGGATGCGACTGTAGGAGTAATCACGGAAAAGACGACTTTTAACAAGAGCACTGTTGAGCCAGCATCTGTCACACAGACAACTAATCCTTAAGGATACTCGTCCTTAAGCTTGATAGAGGCATTATCTCATGGCCATATCATAAGATCAGCAGTCGATAAGTACAAAAAGCCCTACCGACTTGGTAGGGCTTTTTGCTTTCTACTATCACTATTGGTTATAGTAGCGTTAGATATTTTTAATATCATTAAATAACGCTGTTGTTATAACCATCTGTGATAAAAAACCTAAATCAAAATCCAGATAAAATCCTATAGTGAGAAAAACATGACTTATACTTTCAATCGCCAATACCCTGCTACTCGCTTACGCCGCCTACGTTATAACGATAATGTACGTGCCATGATTCGTGAAGTTGAGCTACATCCTAAACATTTTATCGCCCCTGTCTTTGTACTAGAAGGTGAGAACCAGCGCGAAACGATTGCTAGTATGCCAGGTGTCGAGCGCCTATCCATTGACTTACTGATCCACTACGCCAAAGAATTACTGGCAGAAGGCGTTACAACCATCGATATCTTCCCAGTGATTGATAACTCATTAAAAACAGCTGATGGCAGATCAGCTTATGACGAAAACGCACTAACGGCACGTACAATAAAGGCGGTCAAAGATGCCGTACCAGAAATGGTAGTTATGACCGATGTTGCCTTAGACCCTTATACCTCACACGGTCAAGATGGTTTGCTAGATGACACTGGCTATGTCATCAATGATGCAACCATTGAAGTGCTAGTCAAGCAAGCATTGGTACATGCTCGTGCAGGTGCGGATATCATCTCCCCAAGCGATATGATGGATGGCCGCATTAAGGCCATGCGTGATGCGTTTGAAGCCGAAGGTTTTGTCAATACCGCCATCATGGCCTACTCAGCAAAATATGCATCCGCTTATTATGGTCCATTCCGTGATGCGGTCGGTAGTGCTGGCAACCTAAAAGGTGGACATAAAAAACAGTATCAGATGGACTTTGGCAATCGCGCAGAGGCATTGCATGAAGTGGCCATGGACATCAATGAAGGTGCTGATATGGTCATGATTAAGCCTGGTCAGCCATACCTAGACTTGATTCGTGAGGTCAAAGATACCTTTGGTGTACCGACCTTTGCTTATCAAGTCTCTGGTGAATACGCGATGCACATGGCTGCCATTCAAAACGGCTGGCTCAGCGATGCCGTCATCTTAGAGTCTTTAATAGGCTTCCGCCGCGCTGGTGCTGATGGTATCTTGACTTACTTTGCTCTAGAAGCAGCACGTCAATTAAACAATGCCTAACATGAAGTAAAGAGTATTTCATCTCATAAAAAAACGCCCCAACTACCTAATAGTGGTTGAGGCGTTTTTTCGTCTGAATGCTTTATTTTAATAAATAAAGCTATAAATGTGCACGGTCATGCGGCTCATTAAAATCAACCACTGGTCCCACAGGTATGATGCGAGTAGGATTGATATTGGCATGACTGGTGTAATAATGCTGCTTAATATGAGCCATATTCACCGTCTCCGCAATACCTGGCACTTGGTATAACTCACGCAGATAGCCCCATAGATTTGGGTAATCAACGATACGATGCAGGTTACATTTAAAATGTCCGACATACACAGCATCAAAGCGCACCAAGGTCGTAAACAGTCGCCAATCTGCTTCCGTTATCGTATCACCGACCAAATAGCGCTGGCTGGATAAGCGTACCTCTAACGTATCTAGCGCGGCAAACAGCTCCGTCACTGCCTCCTCATAAGCTGCTTGCGTAGTCGCAAAACCTGCTTTATACACGCCATTATTTATCGCAGGATAAACAAAATCATTGATCTCATCGATTGCTGTTAATGACTCTATCGGTAGAAAATTACCCGCCAATGCACCAACTTCGTCAAAGGCTGAATTAAACATACGAATAATCTCTGCCGACTCATTACTAACGATGGTATTGGTCTTTTTATCCCATAAAACGGGTACCGTGACACGTCCTGTATAGTCCGGTTTTGCCGCCCTGTATATCTCATATAAATAGCTCGCATTTACGATAGGATCAGCGATGACACCTGAACCATCTGAGAACGTCCAGCCATGCTCACCCATATAGGGATGGACGACAGAAAGTGAAATCATATCTTCCAAGCCTTTGAGCTTACGATAAACTAAAGCACGATGCGCCCAAGGACAAGCTAACGAAACATATAGATGATAGCGATTGGCCTCAGCTTTAAATCCCCCTACACCTGACAGTCCTGCGCTGCCATCTACCGTGACCCAGTTTCTAAAACCTGCATCTTCACGCTCAAAGCGTCCACCGCTAGATTCTGTGTCATACCATTTGTCTTGCCACTGCCCATCTACCAATAGACCCATATTCTCCTCCAACTTATGCTTATTTCATTCTTGGCAATCAAGATTCATTTGAAATCATTATCACCAAAACTCAAGATATATCATATCAGTTCAGCCTTGATAAATAATAGGAATGACACTTTTATTAACAATAAAAACTAAACACAATTAAATTAGTATTTAATATAAATAAATAATTAACACTAATAAATATTCTATATCTGACGCTTTATCAAATATTATGATAATAAGTGAGTATTGTGATAGAAAAGGCTTGCAAAGTTTGAAAAACTTGCTAAAATGCATGACCTAAATAGGCGTATAGCTCAGTTGGTTAGAGCGCTACCTTGACATGGTAGAGGTCGCTAGTTCGAATCTAGTTACGCCTACCACCTTCAAACCCTTACAGACACCAGTTTGTAAGGGTTTTTTAATGTCTGCACGTTTTATGTCATGCTTATTAGCTTGTTTGTTTTGTGCGTTTTGTGCAAAAATGAGCGATTATAAACAATTATTTACGCCAAGATTACGCCAATGAAAATACCTAAACCGCGCAAACGTGGTGATGCTTATCGTATTGAGATTATGATCGACGGCAAACGCCAGTCAGCGACACGCGATACTGTGCGTGAGTGTGAGCAATGGGCAGCGTCAAAACTACTGGCTGCCAAAGCCGGCCACAAATCTGAAATAGATGATAAGTCTCCCATGTTGCTGACCGAGCTGATGACGCTACACTATGAGCGCGTGAGACAAAAAACCAAGGGTGCCAGTTACGATGCTCAAATGATGCGGTTATTAAGACGTGATTATTCGTGGCTCACCAATTTACGTGTTGTCGATATCACACCGCAAGTATTGACCAAATATCGTGATAGTCGATTACGCCAAGTTACGCCAAGTACGGTCAGACGTGACTTTAGTTATCTATCAAGCGTGATGGGTTACGCTGTCACTGATCTGTTTGCTATTCCGCACAATCCATGCCATGACGTTAATAAGCCAAAAGACAGCAAGCCAAGACGCAGACGTATCAATCAGAGCGAGCAGGACGCTATCATAGTAGCTTGCAACTTTGAGATAGGGCAAACCCCTATCAACACGTATCAGTGGGCTGGGTGGCTGTTTGTATGGGCGTTAGAGTCTGCTATGCGCCGTGGTGAGATAATGAGCATGACGTGGGATAATGTGCATGATAGATTTGTGCATCTGACAACGAGCAAATCAGGTGATGCGCGCGACGTGCCAATTAGTCCGACGATGCGATTATTGCTTGATAGCGTGATCCGTGATGATGGGTATGTTGTCGATGCTAAAATTGAGGGTGTTGATACCGCTTTTAATCGAGCATTAAAAAAGACTAGCATTAAAGATTTGCAGTTTAGAGACACAAGGCATGAGGCTATTAGTAGATTGGTTAATACCAAACGGCTGCCTGTTGAGATACTGGCTAAGATAACTGGTCATAAAAAACTAGAGACACTGCTAAACGTCTACTATAATCCGACCGCTGACGAGCTTTATAACAGTATGTATGGTGATTAACTCAAATTTTAGACACAAAAAAACGCCCCGCCAAATTAATGACGGGGCTTAGGTTATTTCTAGTTATTTAGTTTCATTGACTTGGCTGTTTTTAATCTCTTGAGGTAATTGGTGTTTTTAGGCTCATATTTGACTGCCTTATTGAAACAGCTGACAGCACCTTCGAGGTTTTCTGATTTAATATAGCAAAGTCCAAGCCCATAATGCGCGGCCGCATTTTCAGGCCATACTTTTATTACTTTTAAGTACGCTCGTCTTGCTTGCGCTATTTCGCCCATGAATCGTAATGAATCAGCTACGCCTAAATTAGAAACTGCCCGAGCATTTAAAGCAGATGCTACAGAAAAATGCTCAAGCGCTTCTACATGCATTTTTTCACCATTAAGCGCAACGCCAAGCAATCTTCTTGCTTCAGCACACGCAGGATAAAGCTGCACAGCTGTTTTCAGCTTAGTTATTGCAAGAGAGTAATCTTTATCTCTTATAGCGCACCAACCAAGATAAAAGCTTTCAGGAAAGTCTTTTTCTTCAAGTGCTCTACCGAATTCTTCCATTTCAGGAAAACTCGCTCCATTGATCCAATCTAAAAGCAGTGGCTCTAAACGGTCACGGTTTCGCAGATACCCAGCAGGACCATGTCCGACATATCTCATTGTGTGTACTGCAACACCTGGCACTGATAACATTCTTTGTGCGCAGTAAATGTCGATAGGGTCTTCTTCGCCAGCAATCAAAACAGCATCAATACCGTCTTTAAAACTCTCCGCTAAATCCTGATGCTGAATATCAACTGAGCGGTCTGCTTTTCTAAAATACTGACTGTGCGGTATATCCAATAGAGTTTCAGCACCAAAAGCGATAATTTTTGCACCCAGCAAGCCGCCTATCAATAATGCTCCATATCCGCCCATTGATTGACCAGTACAAAAAACCTCATTTACGTTCTCTTTTAACATCCAGTCTTTAATAGACTTGATCGTTGAATCTAAGTCAGTACCAATTCCACGAACACCATCTTGATACCAAGAGTTGCACCAACCATTCACAAAAAGTATATTGGCATCTGCTGATAAATGATTGCCAACTTTCCAAAAGTTAAACTGTTTTGGTTTTGCGCCTGTAGCGGTGAAAAAGATAACAAGTTTATTAGATTTTTTATTACGTATTAATTGGTGATGCTCTCCTGATTCTTGCAAGTCTCCATTACTTATAGCGCTAGAAGATAAAAAATTTCTAATACGATTATCGGCTCTCATGATTCACACCTTGGCAAGGTGAAACCAGTATACCTGTTTGATTATCAATGCCAAGAGCTAAATTTTAGACATAAAAAAAACAACCCCATTCTAATTAAAGAATGGGGCACAGGGCAAACCTATTCAAATGCGGCTAAGCAATAATCAAACTATCCAAAAAGTTGACCGCATAATCTGCAATTAAATCATCTTTATCTGTGCCGTTGATTATCTTACGCGCTTGAATAAACTCAAAGTACAGTCCGTAGGTGATGCAGCGCGATAGCGATAGGCCAGTGAATAATCCACCCAACATACCAGCAATCATAATATCAGCTGCGTGCTTTGGCTGCATTGCCAAATCAGGGTTGTTAACCAAGTCTATATTTAGCAACTTACCCATTTTGACGTAGTTTGATAGCCATGTTAATTGCACATAGCCGCGTCCGTAATAAATATGCGGTAGATTGTCATATCGTGATCCGTCAATGTCCACATTGCTGCCATACTTGCGACCACGGCCTTTGCCATACTCAGCAATGGGTAACATGGTATGCGCTGTCTCATGCCATGCAGTGGCTAGCATATAAGCGACAAATGCGGGTGTTATAGCGTCGCTGTTGTATCTGTTGATTGCATCTAATACTGCATTGAATCCATCAACTTGTGATTGCTTAAAACCTCCAAAGTGCGCGCGTAGCTTATCCCAATCATAACCAACTTGCTTTGGGCTGCACAGTAAAGCGGATTGTGAGTCACCACCCCAAAACCCATCGGGCGTAGCTTTGACTTGCGCTTGCAACCGTCTTGTCGCTGCCAAGGCTCGATTGTGCATCTTAAGCTGATGAGCGTTCATCTGTTTAGCCATTTTTAGCTCCAAAAAAGCCCCATTAAGAGGCGGTGTTTAATCTTTATACTGTTTGCGGTGCTGCATATATGCCGTGTATCGCGTCATTAGTAGCAGTAGTAGCACCCATGCGACCGACCACAATACACGCGCTGTCGTGTAACCCCATGAGCCAGTCCATACGTCATCATCTGCCAGCCATGGCGGGTAGTGTGTTACTGCAGCAAACGATAGTAGCGCAAACACTGTAGTGGCATAATAAACTTGGACAGTGCATAAGAGGTTTATACTACCCCAAAGAAGGAAAC
>NZ_JBQSVP010000087.1:0-12823 GCF_052376345.1 Psychrobacter sp. AOP5-GZ1-6
TCAAGCTTTGATGATATTTATGAAAAAATTAATACCTTCGTTGAAGTACTTAATAGAAAGTTAATATTTAAAAAAGTTAAAGTAAACTCTCGTCGAGGTTTTTACTTCGTGAGGTTAGACAGTAATATGGAGGCATGCGATGGTGAAGAAAAATTACTCAGTCTTTCTAAGCTTTCTTCTGGTGAACAACATCAAGTAGTTCTCTTGTATCAATTAATTTTTAACACCGAGCCACAAACTCTTGTTTTGATAGATGAGCCAGAAATTTCACTACATGTTGTTTGGCAAAAGCAGTTCATGGAAGACCTAGTAGAAGTTTCTAAAATCAATAATATAAAATCAATAATTGCTACTCACTCCCCTCAGATAATTGGAGATAAGTGGAACTCTACAATAGATTTGGCTGACCTGAGAGAACAAGAGGTAATGGATCAATGAGTTTGTTAAAACACTTTTCATCAGATCCTAATGCAGTTATCAATGATTTTAGAATGAGTGTCTCTCATCCTCAATACGAAAGAATAACCTTATATGTTGAAGGTCAGTCTGACATAATGCTTTTTAGGAATATAGTAAACGAAGATATAATAAAGTTAATACCACTCGAGGGTAAGAAAAATGTAATTGATGTTATGAAAGGTTTATATAGTGACTACTCGGATAGAGTATATGCTGTATGCGATGCTGACTTCGATCATATCAAGGGAGAGGCACAAACCCATCTAGCATACGGGGTTCTAGTTACAGATTATCATGATATAGAAATTATGATGTTATTTTCTTCAGCTTTCACAAAAATTATTAATCAGAAAGCTATAAATAATAATATAGATTTTTCTAATAAGATGTTGACAGAGGTTATTAGTGCATGTGAAGTTATAGGAACTCTTAGGCTCATTAATTTGGACAATAATTTTGGACTGAGATTTAAAGCGCTGACATTTAGTGACTTTATTGTTTTTGAAAATAAATGCTTATCTATCAATATAGATTTTTTATTAGATAAACTACTTGCTTCATCTTCTACTTCGGTCAACAAACAAACTTTAATTAATTTATATGATCAATATTCCTCTTCAAATTACGACAATAAACAATTGTGTTGTGGTCATGATTGCAGTAATGTCTTAGCAGTTTACTTACGTGAATCTGATAATATCCAAGGTAATAGATTTAATAGAGATAGAGTTGAAAAGGATTTGATGCTAGCTTTTGATGAACATAGCAAATACTCTATATTTAATAGTATTATACAGCTTGCATCATAATTATATATATTCTAAATATATAGTTAGAGGCGTACCAACTTGGAGCAGTGTAAGAATAATTGCCACATTCTATTATTACTAAGTAAAAAACCGCCACAGCAAACACTGTAGCGGTTTTTTAATTTCAGTAATTAGTCTATTATCTCTAAAGGAATAACATTTTCACGTAAGGAACACCATGAATCATCTCACCGTCGGACAACGCGCGCCTTTAAGCAACCTCGCTATTGACGATACCGCACCTATCAAGCTCAAGTTCACTCGCCAAAGCCCAATAGAGATGGACATCAGCTGCTTTGGGTTAGACGCAGCTGGCAAACTGATCAATGATGATTACATGGTGTTTTATAATCAGCCAACCTCACCATGCGGGCAAATCAAGCTCACCCATTACGAGTCGCAGCCAACGGTGAGTAAAGGTATCCAAGCTGAGTTTGAAGTTAATTTATCCAAACTGGCGACTAATATAGACAGCTTGTTTTTTGTATTATCAGCCGACACACCGCTCAATCAAATTCAATCGTTGGAGATTGGCATTTGGCAACAGTCGCAAAAGGCACAGGCAGAGTATCAAGCAGCAGACTTTGCCCAGCAGCAAGCCAGTATGTTGATGCAACTTTATCGCAAAGGCGGTGTGTGGCGAGTATCTAACGTCGCGCAAGGCTTTAATGGTGGACTTGCCGCCATCGTCCAGCATTTCGGTGGTGATGTAGAAGAGGACACTACGCAAGCAGCAGACGTAACCGCCACACCAGTGCAAACAAAGCCGTCATTAGAAAAGGTCATGCTAGACAAAGCACCAAAACTGGTCAATTTGGCCAAAAAAGCCACGGTATCACTTGAGAAACGTCAATTGCAGCAATTAACCGCAAAGGTCGCGTTGGTGCTAGATGCATCAGGCTCAATGAACAGACAGTACAAAAAAGGCCGCGTGCAAGAAGTGGTTAATCGCATATTGCCATTGGCAGTGAACTTCGATGACGACCAAGCACTAGACTGCTGGGCGTTTGCTCGAGATCCACAGTACTTGGGTGAGATTGGGCTGAATAACTACGACGGTTTTGTTAAAAACGCTCATGGCGGCTGGCGCAAATGGAAACTTGGGCCGCGCATCAATAACGAAGCAGAGGTCATGAAAGCGGTGACGGAGTTTTATCAAAAAGATGGCTTGGATGTGCCTGTCTACGTACTATTTATCAGTGATGGCGGGGTGAATGACAATCGTGGTATCACCAGAGTTATGACGGAAGCGGCGAAACTTCCGATATTCTGGCAGTTTGTGGGCTTGGGTGGTCGTGGTTATGGCATCCTCAAAAAACTAGATGATATGGAAGGGCGCGTGATTGATAATTGTGATTTCTTTGAACTCGATGACTTGGATGATATCAGCGAAGAAGCCTTGTATGAAAACATGCTAGAGGAGTTCCCAAGCTGGCTAAAAGAAGCCAAGCAACTTGGTATAGTCAGTCCACTATAAAAGTATTATTGCCTCACCATACGATTGCCTTGTACTACTTTTAAATTGAACCGATCATATCGTGCAGCAATAATCTGATTATTTAATTTAAGCTAAATAAAAAACCGCTGACACTATAAGGTGAGCGGTTTTTTAGATCCATCGTTAACCAAATCTACTTATAATAAATAGCGGTTTTATAACAGACACAATACCTCTGTAGCTGTTATTCTCTATTACTATATCGTCTAATCGCATAACCTCTATGACCAAACCTAAAAAAACCTTTTATTATCGACCCAAGACCAACCAATCCACCAGTCCGACAGTGCGCTGGATATTTGTCATATTGGGTTGGTTGTTTTTTGTGTTGGGTATCATCGGAGCGTTATTGCCAGTGATGCCGACCGCGCCTTTTATCTTGTTGTCCGCAGGCTGCTGGGCGCGTAGCTCGCGGCGTTTTCATTTTTGGCTCATCAATCATAAATACTTTGGCAAATACGTCCGTGACTGGGAAGCGCACCGCGCCGTACCTTTATATGCCAAATGGCTAGCGACTATTATGATGACCATCTCAACATCCATGTTGTTTTATCGTTTACCTGCCGACATGATGTGGATGGCATGGTTAGTGGCAGCCATTTGTAGTGGGGTAGCGATATATTTATTCCGATTGCCCAATGCGTCAAAAATAGTGTGATTGGCGCAAAATAGCAGCGAAAAGCTGCCTTTCATTACACAAAACATGAGATAAGACTTGCGATGTGAGAATATTCGACTTATAATATGTCCAAGCTTAAGAGCAGTTCTGCACCAAATCATTACCTCGTAGTATTAGTTATAATCCTTCGTTTTAATATTTATCGTTCAGTAGCTATTTGCAAGCGTTACCGGTCACTAGACCATTAATAAATTTAAAAGTAGGATTATATTATGTCAGACGTTCAAAAAGGTACAGTTAAGTGGTTCAACGAAGCTAAAGGTTTTGGCTTTATCGCTCCAGAAACTGGCGCAGACGTTTTTGCTCATTACAGCGAAATCACTGGCTCAGGCTTCAAAACTTTGGCTGAAGGCCAAGAAGTTGAGTTCACTGTAACTCAAGGCCAAAAAGGCCCACAAGCACATAACATCGTTGCTATCTAATTTGTCTTTATAGACAGATAGATAAATAGATGTATAAAAAGCGAACCTTCGGGTTCGTTTTTTTTCGTCTATGATTTGATATAGTCAGTCCTAAATAAGAGAGATACAAGTATAGCTGTATTTATTTTATAGTGAATCGATCATATAGGCCGTTGAATATAAGTAGGTCGTTAAATATAAGTAAGCTGTTAAATATAAGAGCGACACAATAAAAAATACCCACGGCTATCAGAGTAGTCGTGGGTATTTTTATCGTTAGCGTGATGGCGATAGATAACGCAACATATCAAATTGAGCTAATACCAATATTAATCAGACCACCGCCTACTATTAACCAGCCAAACATAATGGCACCTAAGATTAGTGGTTTTACACCTGCTTGCTTGATCGCACCCAAATGTGTGGTTAGCCCAAGTGCAAACATGGCCATTGTCAGCAGTACATCATCAAGCATGACCATATTACGCTCAAACTCCGCAGACATTGGTACCCAGGTATGTAGGACAACGACCAAAATAAAGACAAAAGCAAACCAAGGCACTTTGACTTGTTGAATGCGGCTCATGACAGAGGGTTTGTTACCTTGATCGTTACTGCCTTTGGTCAACGCAAAAGATAAAACCAATAAGAACGGCGCGAGCATCATCACGCGTATCATTTTGGTCACGACCGCGGTATCGCCTACTTCGGTACTAACGGCATTACCTGCAACCACCACTTGTGCGACTTCATGGATAGATGAGCCAGTATAGATGCCGTATTGTTGGGCATTGAGCCATGGCTGTAACCAACCGAGATGGTACAAAAACGGATAAAGCAGCATAGCAATGGTGCCAAAGACCACGACCGTAGCCACAGCGATAGTGACTTTGTGCGCTTCGGCCTTGACCACTGGCTCTGCGGCGATAACAGCTGCTGCCCCGCAAATACTCGCGCCTGCACCAATCAATAACGTCGTTTGTTTATCGACTTTGAGCCATTTTGTACCTAACCAATAAGTGATTAAAAAAGTCGAGGTCAGCACCAGTGCGTCGGTCATAATCGCTGGCATACCGACGCTAGATACTTGTGTCAGTGTCAGTTTAAAGCCATAAAATATGATGGCGAGACGCAGTATTTGACCTTTGGCAAATGTCACGCCCACATGTAGCTGCTCAGCGAAACTAGAATAAACGGTATTGCCCAATATCATACCGAACAAAATCGCGAGCGTTAACGACGACAGTCCAACAATCCGTCCACTGGTCCAGCTGTCTAAGCTGCTGTTTAGCCACAAACAAAACAAGCTACCGACAAACACCACTATCAAACCTGCGAAATGGCGATTGGTTGGGAAGTAGTTGGTCACTGTTTTGGTTAAGGCGTGCATGACGAAGTGTCCTATTGTCCATAATCGAAATAAGCATAAGCTTATGAATAGACAGTATAAGATAAGCTGTTTTATAATAAAAACAGATTAATAAGATAAAAACTATCGATTTTTTGGGTTAATAGTGCAAGTTTAGGTTAATAGTACAAATTTGGGTCAGTAGTGCAAAATAGGATGGAGGCAGATATGAGAAAAGCCACACAGGTGTTACCGAAAATCACGCTGAAGCAGCTTTCTGTGTTTGTCAGTATTTATCAAACAGGTAGTACCAGTCGCGCCAGTGAGGAGCTGCATTTATCGCAATCAGCCGTCAGTAGCGCATTGAGCGAGCTTGAATCAAGGCTACAAATGCCATTGTTTGAACGAGTCGGGCGCAGGCTCAATCAGCATCCCAATGCCCATGCCATTTATGTCCAAGCGCAAGCGATCTTAGGGCAAGCATTGACACTGGAGCATTATCATAAGCACCAAGCAGGGCAGATTCATATTGGTGCCAGTACCACTATTGGCAATTACGTATTGCCGCCATTACTGGCTGAGCTGTATCAAGCCCTGCCAAATGCGAATATAAATACCTATATTGCCAATACTCAAGAGGTCGTCGCTGAGGTCGAGCAACTCAATATTGATATCGCTCTAGTCGAAGGGATGCCGCGCCCAACAGATATGAAGGCCATTGAGCAGCGAGAATGGCGAACAGATGCCTTGATAGTTTTTGCCAAGCGTGACAGTCAGTGGCTAAAAGATAAAGTGGCGTACAACGATAGGGATAACTGTTATGAGCTGAGTATGGAGCAACTGGCGCAGTTGCCATTGTTAGTGCGAGAGGCTGGGTCAGGCACGCGGCAAATTATCGACGAGCAGTTGCTTAAGTACTTACCGGATGCGCATATTATCATGGCGATTCAGCAGTCAGAAGCCATCAAGCATATGGTCAGTGCCGATATTGGGCTTGGTTGTCTATCGCAGTATGTCATCGAACCAGAGCTGGCGGCAGGCACATTGGTACAAGTGAAAGTAGCAGGAATCGATCTGTCGCGGACGTGGTGGTTGGTCTGGCATAAAGCCCGTCATCAGAGCCCCATTTGGCAAATGTTTATTGATATTTTGACATCAGAGTAAGGCCCAAAGCGTTAAAGGCAGACCATAAAAAGCCTCGCATCGCAGCTTGCTATAAAGCTAGTAGCTTGCCATGCAAGGCTTTGTTCAGAGCTGGTTTAATATAAGTCTATTGTTTTAAATTTACGAGCTGAACCTGAAACAAGCCGCTTGGAAACATAAACTACTTGGAAACAGGCTTATCCAGTCTGACGACCAAGCTATCACATGGTACGTTTGGCAGGATGTTATCTGCAGTAGCACCGCTTAGCCAAGCAGATATACCATGACGCTCGTGACGACCAATGACCAATAAATCAACGTCGTGTTTATGACAGTAATTGACGATGCCTTCACTGTTTGAAATGGCTGTTGTCACTTCAGAGTTGACAGCGGTTAATTGGTTGCGCTCCAAAAACTGAGCCAGTTTGGCTCGGGCTTCTTGACAGCGCTCATCGTCAATTTCATCGTATAAGCTAGAGGCAGGCACTAGCTCATAGCCAAAGCCAACCATGGTATCTTTTACGATATGTAGTACTGATAACCTAGAGCCAGGACGATTATCGACGATACGTTTGGCTTTTTGGGCAACCAAGTCGGCATCGGATAATAAATCAGTAACCAGTAAGATATGTTGATAACTCATGAGAGACTCCTCGTAGCAAGTAGTATTAACTATAGCACTACCAATGGCTGCTGTTAAGTTTGCTTTGTTAAAAAAGGCTGTCTTTAACATTTGTTTTTTTGGGTTTTCTATCTTTATCACGTCGGGATTTTTATCATGATAGTTGCTTGACTTATGGCAGTGTCAGCCCCATCTATTTCCGTTAGGCAAATTCTTTTTAATTGATACAGTTGTCATTTCTCATAATGTATCGGTATATGCCATTAAATTTGAATATTACTCATAAGTTAAGCACCATACGCACCATACTTTTATATGAACGCCATATAAAGACGACACTACAATAAGTATTACATTCACTATTTATCTATTGTTTACCCTGATTTTGTTTTATTGCTGGTGGCCTCATTGATAGGCTAGTGGCATATTGCGATAAACATGGGGCTATCCATAAGGACAATTATGACCGACACGTTATTTACTGCTGATCTAACTTTGCACCCTGCATTTGAATTGATTGAACACCGTCATATTGACGCGCTATCGATGGATGTATTGATCAGCCAACATGTTAAGACAGGCGCTATGCACTATCACTTGGCGCATCCGAGCGATGAAAATGCTTTTTTGGTTGGCTTTCGCACGCAGCCAATGGACTCAAAAGGTGAGGCGCATATTTTAGAGCACGTGGCGCTATGTGGCTCTGAAAAATTCCCCGTTCGCGATCCGTTTTTTTCGATGATTAAACGCTCATTGAATACCTTTATGAATGCGATGACGGCGGCGGATTGGACAGCATATCCGTATGCGACACAAAACAAAAATGACTATTTTAATCTGCTATCTGTCTACCTAGATGCGTCATTCTTTCCTAATATTCATCCGCTTGATTTTGCCCAAGAAGGCATTCGTGTTGAGCTGGACGAAGATGATAAGCCGCAGTTTAAGGGTATCGTCTTTAATGAGATGAAAGGGGCGATGAGCGGTGAGATTGATCAGCTGTATCATACGGTCGCGCATCATTTATTTCCAACGACCACTTATCATTATAATTCAGGTGGCGATCCTGCCGACATCCCAGACTTGACTCACCCTGAGTTGGTTGAGTTTCATCAGAGCCATTATCATCCATCAAACAGTGTGATTATGAGCTTTGGTAATATTCCAGTTGCTGAAACCCAAGCAAAGATTCATGAAGATGCTTTGACTCAGTTTGAAGCAGGCAAAAAGCACGTATCGCGTCCAGAGCAGCGTTTGTCTGCGCCGATCAGTGCCACTGATACTTATACGGCTGACGAAGCAGGCCCGGACCAAACCCATCACGTGTTGGCGTGGTTGTTACCATCGATTACCGATCCCAAGCAGCGTTTGGCATTACGTTTATTAGAAGGTGTGTTGATCGAGCATGCTGGCTCACCGCTGCGTGCTTATTTGGACAGTCACCCACTGGGTAAAGCGCCAAGCCCGCTACTAGGACTGGATGACAGTCATTACGAAATGGTCTTTTATACAGGTCTACGCGGCTCTAACCCTGAGCATGCCGAAGCGGTAGAACAGGGTATTCTTGATTTGCTCACAGAAGTGGCTAGCTCGCCAGTCGATGATGAAACCATCGAAACCATCTTGCACCAGATTGAGATTGATCAACGTCATATCGGCGGCGATAGTATTCCTTATGGTTTAAACCTCATGCTAGAAGGCTTCAGTACCGCTATTCATGACGGCAATCCTATCGATGTGTGGCAGGTGGACGAGCATCTGCAGTGGCTACGTGAGCAAGTCAAAGATGCACAGTGGCTACCGAATTTAATCAAAACCCATCTGTTAGACAATCAGCATCGTGTCCGTGTCACCTTGACTCCTGATAGTGAAAAGACTGCTCGTTTGGCTGCCGCTGAGCAGACGCGTCTCGATACCATTGCGATGGATCTGACCGCTGATGATAAAGCCATCTTAAAGCAACAAGCCTTAGATTTGGCAGCACGTCAGGCAGCACCTGATGATTTGAGTCTACTGCCAAAAGTCGGTCTAGAAGATGTACCAACGGATATTAGCTTTAAACAAGGCACGCAAAAGCAGGTCAGTCTAAGCGGGCGAGACAGCACGTTATTTGAATATGAAGCGGGTACCAATGGTATCTATTACTATCAAGTTATCATACCGTTGACCGATGCGATTGGTCAGGGTGATAGTGATGAGCTGCCAGTCAATGAAGTGATTAACCATCCACTACTGCCTATTTATTTAAGTCTGTTATCAGAGCTAGGTACAGACTCGCTCAGCGCCCATGAAATGCAGGCCAAACAAGCAGCGCATTCATCAGGGGTGACCGCTCGTATTAGCCAGCGTACCAATATTGATGATAGCCAAGCGATTAGCAGCTATTTCGTCGTGGCAACGCGTGCGCTGAACCGCAAGCCTGAAGCGATTGATTTGCTCAAAGAAGTCATGGAGCACAGTATCTTTACTGAGCATGGCCGTATCAAAGAAATTTTGCAACAGCGTCAAGCAGGTTGGCAGTCGAACCTAGCGGGTTCAGGGCATTCTTATGCGATGCAAACGGCCAGTCGCGGTATGAGTCGCCAAGCGCAATTAGAATACGTACGCAGCGGTTTGCCAGCATTGAACGCCTTAAAAGACTTTTTGACGCATGCAAGTCATGACGATGCACAGTGGGATGCACTGGCCACTAGCTTGATGGGTTTACATCAGCGTTTGATCAGCTTGCCTAAACATGCGGTTATTATCTGCGAATCTGAGCAAAGCGAACGTTTGAGCAGCTTAATTGTCGATAGCTGGAGTGACAGTCAAGCGCCAAATATTGCAGAGCAACTCAGCAACTCTGAGGCGACTATTGATTCCAATATTCCAAGTGAGTTTGCAAGCTTGCAACTGGATACAGCGCTAAATGGCGAGAAAGATACTGTCAAAGCGCTAGAAAGCGGTGTGGCGCTCGAGGTTGAAGATCTAGCATGGTTAGTGCCGACCAACGTCTATCATAATGCCAGTGCCTATACTGTACCAGCCGCTACGCATCCTGATACGGCAGCACTGATGGTATTAGCGCCTTACTTGCGTAATGGTTACCTGCACAGTGCCATTCGTGAGCGCGGCGGTGCTTATGGTGGCGGGGCAGGTTATGATGCCAATGCTTGTGCCTTTAAGTTCTTTAGCTACCGTGATCCGCAGTGTGCTGAGACCTTTGCACACTTTGATGCCAGTATCGAATGGTTATTGAATGAGCCACAAACCGATGAGCAATTAGAAGAAGCAATCTTGGGTATTATCTCAGGTATGGATAAGCCGGGCTCTCCAGCAGGTGAAGCTGTCAAAGCGTGTTTCGCTAACTTGCATCATCGCGGTGTAGAGTGGCAGCGTAAAATGCGCGCGTCGATATTGGCCGTGACGGTGGCTGATTTACAGCGCGTTGCTAAGCAATATCTACAAGGACAGGATCACGTACGTGCAGTATTAGCCCCTTATGATAAAGAAGAGGCGGTAAAAGCGTTAGGCTTTAATGTCTGTAAAATAAAGAGCTAATAGTGCTTGTTAGATAGAGCCAAATCTTGATAATGAGTATTAAAAAAGCAGACAATAATGAATTATTGTCTGCTTTTATTTTGGTTGTAAATAACTTAAGATGGGGCTATTTTTTATTAGCAGTTAATCAATAGGAACCGACTTGGCAAATAAACATGATTTGCACATCGAAGCGTGCACGGCATCTTTTTTACACTTATTGGGTTACGCTCTGCCTTACAGCCTGAGTTATGTCTTGCTGGTTTATTTTTTAACTATATTAGGCTTTCAGTTAGATATTTTTCTCTTAATCTTATTTACGATTTTTATTTTAAGCTTTGCGACGACTACTGTTTTTTATAAACGCCAACATAGGCTTTTACAGACAACAGAATGTAATCGCATGGCGCTGTTATCGGCAATACTGCTACTGATAATGGCTATAGTGCTTATGACACAGTTTTTTGGAGGGCTTGAATTTACTTGGTCAGAGCTTAGTATGGTTGGTTTTCAAAGCTTTATTGCTATCGCAGGTGTGTTGCTCTTCATCGTAAACTATATTCTAATTTTCTTTAGCCTTTGGTTGATACAGCGCTATTGGCGGCGTTAGGCCTAAAATCTCAATATACAAAAGAGCCACTGCTTTTATAAGATAGTGGCTCTTTTTTGGGTTAATCTAGTAACGTTTGATACTTTGCTCTTTACCGACATAATCCTGATGGACAGGGAAGTCAGCATGGTCATTGAATTGCTTACGGTCTTCAAAATAGCTTTTGAGAGTACGGCGTATCGCTTCAAAGGCAATGCTGTCCCAAGGAATATCCTCTTCGGCAAACAGTGCAGAATCAAGACTTTCAGAGCCAATTCCATAAGCACCGTCTTTGAGTTCGGCTAAATAGATAGAGTATATCTGTCCAATATCTGGAATATCATACAGGCAATATAAGTGCGGATTGACAACGACGGCTTCGGCCTCTTCAAAGCTCTCACGTGCCGCACCTTCAGCCATAGTTTCGCCATTTTCCATAAAGCCTGCGGGCAAGGTCCATAAGCCATATTGCGGCTCAATCGCACGGCGACATAACAGTACTTTATTATCATGAATGACTAGTGAGCCGCAGATCACTTTTGGGTTTTCATAATGGATATAGTGGCACTTTGGGCACACCAAACGCGGCATATTATCCGTGGCTGGTATTTTTTGTTCTGCTTCATGGCCGCATTGGAGACAATAGCGCATACATCAACTGCCTTATATAATAAGAATGAAAAAGAGGAATATTGAAAATATCCGTGATTATTTAATAATTTATGATTCTTGTAGGGTGCGGATATGGCTTAGATAGCCCACCCGCTATATAGCTGTCACAGCCTTGTCTTTACTTCCTTGTACTTATATATCGACCTTGTTTCGCTTAGTTAGGCCCGATTATAGTAATAGTTATTATGCATAACATAGCATAGTTTTTTATCACACTAGCAGTAATAATAGAGCATCACGCTTGCAATCGATTAATTTTGCTATGCTTTTTAGGGTATATTAAAGCGTTATACTGATAAAATTATAGGGCATTTATAATGTTACTTCCTTCTCAGTCTGTAAGTTTTGATGAATTGTCAGTCGCTGTGCCTGCCCTTATTCGTTATCCGACACTCAGAAAGCTGGCTGAGCGGGTACAGCATGAAACCCTCAATGGAATCATGAGCAGCTCGGCCATGAATGACACTGATCACATGTCTCAGAGCGTCCGAGTTTTGGACAGCTTGTATCAGACATCGATTGCCGATGCCTCTGTACTGGTCGCCATCACTCATGAGCGGCATCCCAAGCTGCTACTGACACTTCGTGCAGCGCACATGAATAGCCATGCAGGTGAGGTATCTTGTGCAGGTGGTAAGTATGAGATAGGCGATGGTAATAATGTGGTCACTGCTGTGCGTGAGGCTTGTGAGGAGACGGCATTACCACCCGATAAAGTACAGCTGCTTGGTCAACTACCGATTCAGACTTCTAAGAGCGGTATGAGTGTCAGACCTATCGTGGCACTTATTGCGCCGGATTTAATCTTAGTGCCGGAGATTGGTGAAATATCCCGTATTTTTTGGGCAGATTTTGAGTCGCTAGTGACGCAGCCTACTGTAGAGTATGAGGTGGAGTATACGATGCAAAATGAAAAGGCAACTCTACTCACGCCCAGTTGGCAAATCGATGGTGAGACGGTATGGGGGTTGACGGGGCGAGTGATTGCTAGCTTATTAGAAACTGGGTTTGATCGGCAGCTTGAATGGTACTACCGTGTGCAAGATACGCGGTTATAGTGCATCCTATATCAATTGATTATTTT
>NZ_JBQSVP010000088.1:0-12664 GCF_052376345.1 Psychrobacter sp. AOP5-GZ1-6
AAATATCTATAAGCAAATACAACCAATTTATAAAGAGTTAAAAACAACTGATTTTGACTCACAACCAAAATCACATACGCTACTTAATGCCAGTGCTGTTATGAAAAAAAATCTTCCTAACGATGTAACCTTCCTATCAAAACCTTTCCTCCTATTAGCTGGTATTTCCGGTACTGGTAAAACTCGCTTTGTCCGTGAGCAAGCCAAAGCCACAGGTAGCCTTAGCGATACCTACTGCCTAACCTCCGTACGTCCTGACTGGCACGAACCTAGTGACATACTTGGCTATATATCACGCTTGGGTAGAGATGGTCACGCTGAATATATCACCACTGATGTGCTGCAATTCATTGCCAGAGCGTGGCGTGCGATTATCGATGCAGAACTTGAACTAAAAGTTGATGGCGACTGTCGCCTCACCGTAACCGGTAATCAAGACCAGTTAAATCAGGTGCTGCCCTATTGGCTATGTTTGGATGAAATGAATTTAGCACCTGTTGAACAGTACTTTGCAGACTATCTATCTGTTTTAGAAACTCGTGAGTGGCAATGGAATAAAGGCAACTTTAATTATCACTGCGACCCGCTATTGAAACCTGCGACTATCAAGCAGCTAGAAGACATAAACGAACTGCGTAATGCCTTAGGCTTTGTAGATGTTAAATATGACAGGGAGTGGAAATTATTTTGTGCGTATGGTTTAAGTTTGCCTTTTAATTTAATCGTAGCTGGTACGGTTAATATGGATGAAACTACCCACGGATTCTCACGCAAGGTCATTGACCGTGCTTTGAGTTTTGACTTTGGAGACTTTTTCCCCAATGACTTTGACCATTTCTTTGAATCAAAAGTCACTCATAACACGTTGAGTTATCCTCTCTACTCTCACGCCACTGCTGACAATCTACCAGTAATAGACAGTGATGGTCACAAAAGTATCGAGTTTTTAAAAGCCGTCAACCAAGTGTTGGACAATACACCATTTAAGCTGGCTTTTAGAGCTCTCAACGAGCTACTACTAGCCGTTATTAGTGCCCAACCTAAAGATGAACAGCAGCTACAAGCAGCTTGGGATGACTTCTTAATGTGCAAGGTATTGCCGCGTATCGAAGGCGATTACGACAAATTAGCGCTTATAGATAAGGCTACTACTAGCAATGAGCAGTCATTACTCACAAAATTAGCCACCATCTTAGAGCGAGAGTTGAGTAACATATGGACTACCACGAATGATGTGAATAAGCTACGCACTGACTTATATCGCAAAAATGTAGATGGTAGCACTTTGTCTATCAATTGTCGTAGCAAGGCTAAATTAGCTTGGATGCAGCAGCGCCTAGAACATTCAGGTTTCACCAGTTTTTGGCCTTAAAATGCAGACAGCTGACCTAACGGAGCGACCATGCCAGATCTATTAAGGATACAAACCGCTGATTTTGAGCTGTCGATTTGGTGTAACGATATCAGCAAACGCCAAGCGGCTTATGAGGCGACCTTAGCTAAGCGGCAAGCTACCAGTAACCACAACACTGAGCAACCTATCATACGTTTCTCTCCGCCCTTAGCGATTACTGAAGCTACCTTTATGGATCAGCCCATAGACATAAAAGGCGTCGTCACTCATTCTGGATTAGTAGAAGCACTTGAGTTAGATAATTTTATTTTCTTTGAAAATATCCAATATCACTTTGAATGGATTTTTTTGAATAATAAGCGCATTAATGAAACAAGTATAGATGAGTCTAATCAAGCCATTAAAAGCCGAGCTACAGACAATATCAATAATATTAGTGATGTTATTGACGTTGAGCGAGCTTATCTAACTCATCGTAGTCATTTAATTAATGAGAGTTTTCGGTTTAGTCAGTCTCGCTCTCGAATGCCTGCGCATCTAACAGGTACTATCAATACCGCAAACGATGTCGGTTGGCTGCGCCTGCCTCTCAATTACGTCAAATCAAACCACACTTATCAAAGCAACATCGCCTTTGAAGTTTTGCCCACCAAGATGAGTCTGCACGATGACTTGCCAGCGATGTATCAAGTGATTGATACCGTCTTTCCTCTTTGGCGCTTTAGTCTGGTAGAGAAAACCGAACTGGATAGCGCACAAACCAAACAGCGACATCAGTTTCCCTTGCTTTGGCTTGCTAACTTTAGTCATTTACGCAGCCAACTAGCGTATGCACTAAAAGTCATTAATCAAGCACCGCATAGCCGTTTGCAGGCTCATATCTCTTATAACAAAGCAACACGGCTAAAAGGTAATATCCCTGCACGACTGGGAGCAAAAATAAAAGAGGACTTCGCGAATGGTCTGTATGATCAGCGTTATCAAGTCACCAAAAAGCGGCTAAGTGTCGATACACCAGAGAACCGATTTATCAAAATGGTAGTAGCTACCTCTAAGAAACGACTGGCTGACTTTGAATATAAACTTAGGCAAAGCAATGCAGCACCAGATAAGCAACGGCTATCTGATACCTTTTTAGATGAGCTGCATCAGTGGCAACAGCCCCTACAGAAAACGCTGAGACAAGGTTTTATGACCGATGTGTGCGATTATAATGGTCGTAACCGTGAATCATTAGTATTGCAGCAAAAATCCGGCTATAGCTCTGTATATCGAATTTGGCAAGAGTTAAAATTTTATCTAGATGTCTTTGACAACCAATCTAGCATCTCTATGAAGTCAGTCGCGGAAATCTACGAAGTCTGGTGTTTTTTGACCATTAGAAACATCTTGATAGATGAGTTGGGCTTTAAGGAAGTATCTGCCAGTAAGCAAGCGTTAAAACTTAAAGACTTTTTTGAATATCAGCTCCAAGATGGCTTCGCTGGTGCATTTGAGTTTGAACGTAATGATGGTATTACAGCAAGGTTAGCACATGAACCACCATTTAATAAAACAACCAAAGATATTCGAACTTATTCAGTTAGCCAAAAACCTGATATCGTCTTAGAAGTTACTCTACCCAATAACAAACGCTTTATTTGGTTGTTCGATGCTAAATACCGTATCAAGACACTTAAAAGTCGCTATGATGATCCTGAACAAAACATTGATACTATGGATTTTGTACCGGATGATGCCATCAATCAAATGCACCGTTATCGTGATGCCTTGATTCGTATTGAACGAGATAAAAACTCTCTTAATGAAAAAGGTAGCAATAAAGAAACAGCCAAAACGCAAAAAAGCCGTCCGATATTTGGCGCATTTGCGCTATACCCAGGTTATTTCAACCAGTTAGATACTAAAAACCCTTATCTCAATTCCATTGACGAGGTCAGTATTGGTGCATTTGCACTATTGCCAAACGCCCTAAAAACGAATTCAAAAAGCAATGCTGGACATTACTGGCTATTAAGTTTTCTGCGCCAACAGCTTGGTAATGGCATCAACTCTCAATCTAATGATACACAATCAAGCACTATCGCGTTGACCAATAATACAATAAGAAACAATGAGGTGAACAGCAAGGCTGTCGCTTATCAAGCTAATAGCCATCAGGTTGATAAAGTTGCTAAACATAACCATCAACTCGAAGAGCGTTTGTATTTGCAAGAAGCAACACGTATACCATACTCAGGCATGGAGCAAATCCTCTATCCAGATTTGACCTTGACCATTGCACTAGCACCAAAAGCGGGACGTCATAAAGAGTATATAGATGGCTTCAAACACAGTACCGCTCAGTGGTATCACTTACCTCAAACTACATTTTTAGATAAATACAAACAACATATCGTCAATGAAATACGCTATTTAGCTATTGCTACGACCAATGACGCTCAACTAACGAGTAAACAAATAAGCAAATTATGGCCAATTGAAAGTGTTACTCTTGTCCCTAGAAGATCAATAACTGCTGAACAATCTGGTAAGAGCTCTAAAGATACGAAACCATACTACTTATTTAGACTAGGCAAGCCCCTAACTATAAGAGACACGGTTGATAATGTGCCCTTGCGTGATTTCAAAAACTCAATGAAGCTCACCACCCTAGAGCACTTACAACAAGCAGCCAGCTTTGATGAGCTACAGACAGTCTATCAACAAGCATTAATCTAACCAGCCTTAGACTTGCTTATAGACAGGCTATAACGACTCATACTATGTCTTTCAAAAATTTTAAATAAATAGCTCATTAACAATCTTTAGTAAAAAGCACCTTCCACGACTTATTTTCACTTGTTATCTTGCCTCGCGGCCCTTGTATTCTAAGAAAGTCTGCCCCACTGTGACCTATCGCCCGTAGTATTAACATCTGCTTTATATTGGATATTATGAAACACAACCTTAAGGTGAGCTCAGATGCTCGCCGAACTCAGTATTTTCAAGTATTTTTGATGGGTGTTAGTGCCTTTATCATGAATACTACAGAGTTTGTACCCGTCGCCTTATTAAGTGACATCGCCCAAGACTTCTCTATCACGACGGCAGAGACTGGCTGGATGCTGACATTGTATGCATGGATTGTCGCTGCTATGTCATTGCCGCTGATGCTACTAACCAGCCAGTTTGAACGCAAACGTTTGCTCTTGGGAATCTTTGCGGTATTTATCGCCAGTCATGCGCTATCAGTGTTTGCATGGAGCTTTGATGTGCTACTCATCAGCCGCGTTGGTATTGCCTTATCACATTCGATATTTTGGTCCATCACAGCGGCTATAGCCATACGCATAGCACCTGAAGGCAAAAAAGCATTGGCGCTCAGTGTGCTGGCGACAGGTACTTCATTGGCGATGGTATTAGGTGTGCCTTTGGGGCGTTTAATCGGGCAATGGTTTGGGTGGCGCGCGACATTTGGCAGTATTGGTGTGGTCGCCTCAATCGTATTTATATTACAAGCGAGGCTCTTGCCTATCCTGCCCAGTATGTTTCAAGGTTCTTTTAGAAAAGTACCAGAATTACTCAAAAACCCATTATTGGTCTGTCTTTATCTCCTGATTCTGCTTGTCTTCACCGCTCACTATACCGCTTACTCTTATATCGAGCCATTCATGCGACAGGTCGGCGCAGTCAGTGAAAATGCAGCGACTTTCGTGTTACTTTTATTCGGTATCGCAGGGATTGTCGGTAGTGTTATATTCAGTCGTTGGGGCGATAAATTCAACACTCGGTTGATGCTGATATCTACTATATTGATGCTGGTATCGATGCTTGTTCTGTCGCTAGCGGTCACCTCGGTATGGGCGCTCAGCTTGATTGCGATGCTCTGGGGCGCAGCACTAATGCTACTCATTATCTCTATGCAAGCCAAAGTGATTATGATCGATGTCAATGCACAAGACATGCTGATGTCGATGTTCTCAGGCATTATTAATTTAGGTATTGGTACAGGTGCGCTATTTGGTGGTTATGCGGTGACGCATATTTCACTATCTAGTGTCGGGTATGTCGGTGCAGTTATCGCTGGTGTTGCCTTACTATTACTGATTTTTATGATAAAACGCTTTTCTGAATTGAGCGAAAGACTCGGTTAACTGACTATTTTCAAAATAACGATGCGTCCTCATGCGTTATTTTATCCTTATATTTGGTAATAAAATGAACGACTGCTCAAAATACACTTGAACGGTCGTTCATTTTTGTTTATAGTGGTTCTACAAAATACAGTTCACAGGCTGTTCAATCCGTTCAGATCAATACCTAAAACGCATAAGGATATTATATATGTTAAAGTTTTATTTTCACCAAACCCCTAACCCGATGAAAGTAGCACTCTATTTAATGGAGACAGGTCTACCATATGAGTTAGTCGCAGTGGATACGATGAAGGGTGAACAGCATACTCCTGAATACCGTGCTATCAACCCTAATGGTAAAACGCCAGCGATTGAAGACGATGGTAAGCGTGTCTTTGATTCGACTGCTATCCTGATGTACTTGGCCGAAAAAACAGGTCAACTAGCAGGCAAGCCTGAAGATCGTGGTGAAATGCTGTCATGGCTCATGTTTATAGCGACTGGTCTAGGACCTTTTTCTGGTCAATCAGTACACTTTAGTCATAAAGCACCAGAAAAAATTCCTTACGCTATCAATCGCTACCTTCGTGAAGCAGAGCGTCATTACGAAGTGCTAGACAAGCATATGGAAGGCCGTGAGTATCTGGTTGGTGATGACTACTCTATCGCTGATATCTCAGCTTGGGGCTGGATTGATAAGGCGGCGTTTATATTAGGCGAGCCAGGTTTAGATAACTATCCTAACCTAAAGCGTTGGTTTACTAGCATCAATAACCGCCCTGCAGTAGAGAAAGCGCGTAACATTGCCAAAGATATCGAGTTTAAGTCTGAGTTTGATGAAGTCGCAGCTCGTGCTCTATATCCACAAAACTTCGCAAAAGACGCATAATCGCGCGAGGAGTTATAAAAATGACGGACCAATACGTACCACCAAAAGTCTGGACACATGACGCAGAGAGTGGCGGCAGATGGGCCAGTGTCAATCGCCCTGTTTCAGGCGCTACTCATGAGCAAGCGCTACCAGTAGGTGAGCATGACTTGCAACTGTACTCTATCGCCACGCCTAATGGCCAAAAAGTAACGATCATGTTAGAATAGTTACTGGCGCTGGGCAAAGCGGCAGAATATGATGCACATATGATTCAGATTGGTGAAGGCGACCAGTTTGGATCAGGGTTTGTAGATGTCAATCCCAACTCAAAAATTCCCGCTTTGGTTGATCGAAGTGGCGAAGATAATGAGTCTGTATTTGAATCTGCCTCTATTTTGGTACATCTTGCTGAAAAATTTGGAGTACTACTGCCTGAAAAAGGTAGCGCGCGGACCCAAGTATTTAACTGGTTATTTTGGTTACACGGTTCTGCACCTTACTTAGGTGGCGGTTTCGGTCATTTTTATGCTTATGCGCCCGAAAAATTCGAATATGCGATCAATCGCTTTACCATGGAAACCAAGCGCCAATTAGATGTATTAGATAAGCAGTTGGCAAACAATGAGTTTCTGGCTGGTGATGAGTACAGTATTGCCGATATCGCGACTTGGCCATGGTACGGCAACTTGGTCGTGGGCACTCAGTACGACGCACAAGAGTTTTTGCAGGTTGATGACTACCCTCATGTACAACGTTGGGCAAACGCTATTTTGGCAAGACCAGCCGTACAACGTGGTCGTATCGTCAACCGCACTTGGGGCGAAGCGTGGGAACAGTTAGCAAACCGCCATAGTGCCCAAGATATCGATGATGTATTAGCATTAAAACCAGAGTAGACTTACCTACTAAATTTATTCTGACTAAAACATCCGTTTGAATACGGATAACACATAAAAACCAAGTGACATCATTATCAATGCAAACGATAATAGTGTTACTTGGTTTTCTGATTATTGTTTTCTGATTATTAATCAGATAGTTTTAAAACATAGTCGGTGCAATATAGTTGGAATACAAGGAAGCCGAGTAAAAGTGCTACGAATAGTAGACTGAACGAGACTGCCACCGTATCCAATTTATAACGGATTGGCTATAACTGCTTTTAAGGTGAAAATGATGAGTGCACATGCCAAGTTTGACCGTGATGAGGTCATCGAAAAAGCCAAAGACCTGTACTGGGAAAAAGGCTATCACGCCACGTCTATGAGAAACCTACAAGACGTAGTCGATATGCGTCCTGGCAGCATTTATGCCGCTTTTGGCAATAAAGATAGCCTGTTTAAAGAGGCGTTAAATCGCTATGCTGAACAAGGCGCTACAAACCTTGCCAATAGTATTGCACAAGAAAAAACCAAGCTTGAGGGTCTAAAACGTTTCATCCATAGCGTGACTGTCTGTAATAAAAGCACGTCTCCGAGTGGCATGTGCATGATTGTCAAAACAGTCAGTGAGCTGACGAAAAACGACAGCCCCGACCTACTCGACCATGCGACAAATATTTTGGAAAATGTCGAAGCCTCTTTTGTCAAAGTTTTTCAACAAGCCATTGATAATGGTGAGATTGATGCTAGTAAAGATGCCACTGAACTGGGGCGCTATTTCCAAATTCAGATGATGGGCTTGAGAACCTATGCGCAGGTAACCGATGATAAACAAGCGGTCGAACAGTATATTGACAGAATGTTCGAGACGTTTTTGTAAAACTACTTTGTGATATTAGGACTCAAATCTTTTAACATTTAGCGCATCACTTTCGATAAGACCGTCTACCAGATTAATGGTACGATCACAGGATGCTGATAGACGTGGGTCATGAGTCACTAACAATACCCCACAATCACGCTCACGGTTGACCTGACGAAACAGCTCAAACACCTCAGCAGCGGTTACCGTATCTAGATTGCCAGTCGGTTCATCCGCTAATAATAATGCAGGCTCAGTTATCAGTGCGCGAGCAATAGCCACCCGCTGCTGCTGACCACCTGAAAGCTCATTTGGCTTAGTGTCGGCAAACTTCTCCAAACCCACCGCCTCCAGTAACTCGCGTGCCTTCTGTATTGCAGAATGATTTGGGCGACCCTTGGTCAGCATTAATGGCATTAATATATTGTCCAACGCCGTAAATGCCTGAATAAGGTGATGAAACTGAAAGACAAAGCCAATACTATTACCTCGTAGTGCCGTACGACCAGCATCATCCATCTTGCTCGTCGGCTGCCCGAGCAGATACAGCTCACCACTAGTAGGCGTATCCAGTAAACCAAGCACATTCAATAAGGTGCTTTTGCCAGAGCCCGAAGGCCCAATTAGCGCCGCAAAATCATCATTATCGATACGTAAATCGATACCATGTAGCACCTCAATCTCATTGGGCTGACCGATATTATAAGATTTTTTTAGTGCCTCTAAACGCAGCACTTCATGAGAGTTATTATTAGACATAACGAATAGCCACCACTGGATCCAATGCGGCAGCTCGGCGCGCTGGTATCGCCGCTGCCAATATACCGGTTAACGTCGCTAGCAACATAGCCAGCAAGACAAGCTCTATAGACACTGGAATATAAAACAAACTTGGGCCAAAAGTGTTAAATGCCCACACCAGCACATAACTCACCGCACTACCCAAAACAGATCCTAGCAAACCAAACACAGCGCCCTGAATCAAAAATATCCATAATATCTGCTGACGAGTGGCACCAGTTGCACGCAAAATCCCAATTTCTCGAGTACGCTGTACCACACTGACGGATAGTACGCTCGCAATGCCAAAGGCGACCGAAATACCCACAAACACAATAATCATATTGGTAGACAAGCTTTGCGCTGAAAGACCACTCATTAATTGGGCGTTGGTCTCGATCCAACTCTCTGCCTGTAACGATGTCAATCGCCCTACTTGTTCAGCGATATTGTCTGCCTCAAAAATATCTGCAACCGTCAAATCTATCACCGTAACGCCGCCTGGTAGGCTTAATAATGATTGTGCTTGTTTTAAATCTAAATAGACATAACGCGCGTCTAGCTCTCGAACACCCAATTCAAATATACCAGCCACATTTACCACAGTATTGTCCTGCTGACCTGTATCTAATCGCAGCTTGCTACCCACTTGCACACCGAGGTTTTTGGCAAGCTCGCTACCGATGAGCACATTATCAGCACCGATTCGCAGATCGCCACTGATTAGATACTCATCAAGCGGTATGATTTTTTGGTAACGCTCAAGCTCAGTACCGATCAATACCACCGACTCTAAGGCTTCTCCTCGCCGAACAAACGCAGGCCCTGATACCACAGGTGAAACTGCCGTCAAAAATGGCAGTTGATCAAGAGTATCGG
Source organism: Psychrobacter sp. AOP5-GZ1-6 (assembly GCF_052376345.1). Classification (NCBI taxonomy): domain Bacteria; kingdom Pseudomonadati; phylum Pseudomonadota; class Gammaproteobacteria; order Moraxellales; family Moraxellaceae; genus Psychrobacter; species Psychrobacter sp. AOP5-GZ1-6. Next base: position 9,746 of record NZ_JBQSVP010000088.1, read on the forward strand.
TAATCTGCTGCCAGTTATTGATAGATCGTAACCGCTGAGGGCGCTTGTCTTCTTGCACCAGCTGTACGGTACCCGCTGCTACGGGTGCCACTAGATTGGTTTCATCTGGCGATACCAATTGAATGTGGGATTGACTACCAAGCGTGCTATCAATCAGATTGGTCTGTAAACCTTGAATCAAGGCTGTGATAAACACAATAACAGCCACACCAATGGCCACACCCACAGTGATCATCAGTGACTGTACCCGCCCTTCACGCAAAAAACTGAGCGCAATGACCGCGTTGATCCATAGTCGCCCAAAAAATATTTTCACGTTGTGGCCACCGATGCTTTATCGCTAGCCGCTGAGTCGTCATGGTTGTTCGAAGCCTTATCTTTAGAAGCATTGCTGTTTGAAGGATTGTTAGACGAATCTCTGCTAGTCAGATTGCTACTACTAACAAGCGGCATCTCTTTCGATTCCGTGCGTACTCGCTCACCATCGGCTAATGGCGAGGTCGCATCAGCCAATACTTGATCGCCCTCACTTAATCCTGAAACCACTTCGGACATTGCCAAGCCGCGCAGCCCTAACGTTATTTTTTGACGCTGTACTTTACCATCACGTAGTAATCGTACTTGAGCTGTATCTTTTTGAATATTTGTTAAAGCATCATTCGGAATGACCAACGCTTGTGCGCGTCGACCTGTTTCGATATTCACAGAAACGGTCATGTCTTGCCGTAAGAACTCAGGCACTGGATCAACTGACAGTCTAACTTCAACCGTACCACGCTCAGAATCAATACTTGGCGCTATAAAATCAATACGGGTAGGAAAAGGCTGATCCGGATAAGCATCGGCAATAGCGACTGCCTCTTGCTCTAATGCCAAACGTGATAAGTTGCGCTCATCAAGCGGCACATGAATTTCTGTATTGCCAGCAAGCGCGATGGTAAATAATGTTTTGCCTGGCTGTACCAAGTCACCTGGTTCGACATCACGTGTGAGTACCGTGCCAGCGACCTTGCTGCGTACTTCAGTCTTATCGAGCTGAGCTTGCAATACCGCGATACGCTCACGTATTAGCACTTCTTCAACACCGCCAGCGGCTAATGCCTTAACTCTTAGACGCGCAGCTTTTAGGTCGTTACCTGCTTGGCTTTGTGCCTGTTCTGCTTGCTCCAACTCTTCATCCGAGATGGCTGAAATCGCTGCCAACTCACGGCGACGTGCCACATCACGAGTCGCTTGTGCCAGCTGTACTTCAGCTTTGGATAGCTCTACCGCGGCCTGTGGGCGTCTACTGCTCACTAGCTCAGTCAGTTCGGCCTCTACTTGACGTACTTGTGCAGCCACATCATCCGAGCTGAGTAGCAATAATAAGTCCCCTTTTGCTACTTGATCACCTTCTTGTACCAAGCGCTCAAGCACCACTCCGCTCACCTCACTACCGATTTGCGTGCGTGATGTCGTCACGACACGTCCAGTTGCAACCACTGTTTGCACGAGCGGCATAGGGGTGATGGTATAGCTAGGTAATAGTGGGCCTCGCCATGTACGAAATACAACAAAACCAACTGCAACTATCAGCAGTAAGATCACAATCAAATACTTATAGTTGATAGCGCGCAATGAACTTCTCCGATTTTGATGAACAGCGTCTTATGATAAGGAATCAAGTATAAAATATTTTACGCCCAGCGGTAGCCTATTAAAGACAACCACAATGCAAATATAAAAATCATTGTACCAACAATATTAATATTTATATAATATACCTTTCAGATACTTTTATAAATAAAAGGCGTGCTATCGCACTATTTTTAGCACTTAATTTTTAGCACTTAATTTTTAGTACTTAATTTTTAGTACTTATCCTGCTCATTCTTACTCAATAATTGTAGGCAACGCTGAATAACGGGGGCGTCTACCATTTGACCATCTATTTTAAATACAGCCTGTCCGCTACGCTCGTACTCCGTTACCACTTGCTGAGCAAATAACACTGCTTCATCTGTTGGTCGTAACGTTTGTTGCACAACCACCACCTGTTTAGGGTGGATACAAAGCATCCCCGACATACCCATCTGTGACCATAACTGTACTCGATCGTTCAGGCCTTCATCGTCATGAAAGTCAGGATAGACCGTATCGATCGGTGGTGCTAGCTGATGCACTTTAGAGGTCAGTACCAACTGATAGCGAATCTGATTGGCGACGATATCGGCGGCAGGGGTATCTACTTGTACTCGCAAATCATTGCACAAGTCCAGAAACCCATAACTAAACGCGGCTAATCCTGACATTTTGGCCATCGCATCGATCTGATACAGACCACGCGCGCTTTCTATTAGTGCGATTACAGGTAACCCAGTACCCTGATGGGCTTGCTCAATATCTAATGGGGTCTCACATTTTGCAAGCACAATCCCTGCAAGATTAGGCAGCTGTTGGCAAAGCTGAATATCTTGTATAAATGCATCACTGCCTGCTTTATTAATACGTAGCCAAACTGGCTGATAGTCAGCACTGTCATGATATTGTTGCAATGCTTTGCGAGCTTGTGCTTTATCTTCTGCTGCCACAGCATCTTCTAAATCGACGATAACCGCATCTGCACCGCTATTAAATGCTTTTACGACTCTATCAATGCGAGTTGCTGGCACGAATAGCCAAGTTTTATTTTGAAAAATTGTATTTATTTTATTATTAATCACTGAGTCCATGCGTCACTCCATTATATTGTCCAAATAGCTACTAGGGTGTGTTGACATATATAGAATAATCGATAATCATAGTGTTATGACTAGATTAACACTAAGTGATGCCCAGTGGGCAAAGATAGCACCGTATTGTGCAGGTAAAGAGACCGATGTTGGTAGAACAGCGGTAAATAATCGACTATTTATCGAAGCTGTTCTATGGATTGTCCGA
>NZ_JBQSVP010000089.1:0-12584 GCF_052376345.1 Psychrobacter sp. AOP5-GZ1-6
CAGTTCGATGATGGTGAACGTATTGCCAATGCACCGTTTGTCGTTGCAACTGAAGTGGTTGATTCACCATGGGATAAAGCGGATCAAGATAACAAAATCGTCAAAGTGGGTATCAAGGCTGTTGATAACAGTTGGTCAAAAAAATCGGATAAGCAGTCTATACCACCTGCTAATCTCGTATTCCTAGTAGATGTCTCAGGCTCTATGTCTTCTCGAGACAAGCTGGCATTGGCACAGTCTTCGCTTAAACTATTAACAGAGCAAATGCGCGCTCAAGACAGTATCAGTATCGTGACCTATTCAGGTAGTACTAGTGTGGCACTGCCTGCGACCAGTGGTGATCAAAAAGCAAAGATATTGGCTGCGATTGATGGGTTAAATGCATCAGGATCAACTAATGGGGAAGATGCTCTTAAATTGGCCTACAGACAAGCTGAACAAGGACTAAAAAAGAACGGTATTAATCGAATTATGATGCTGACGGATGGTGATTTTAATGTCGGTATTAATGATGTCGATGAGATGTTGGATTTGGTCAAAGCCAGTCGCGATCGTGGTATCTCTTTGTCCACCGTTGGCTTCGGTCGGGGTAATCTCAATGACTACATGATGGAGCAGATGGCGGATAACGGTAATGGTAATTACAGTTATATTGACAGTCTCACTGAAGCAAAAAAAGTCTTTGGGGATGAGTTAGCCGCAACATTTAACACTGTCGCTAAAGATGTAAAAGTCCAAGTTGAGTTCAATCCTGATGTTGTGAGTGAATGGCGCTTGATTGGTTATGAAAATCGAGTCCTTAATGAGCAAGATTTTAACAATGATAAAGTCGATGCCGGCGAGTTAGGCGCAGGCAAAGCAGTTATCGCATTATTTGAAATCACTCCCAAAGGACAAAAAGGCATATACAGTGAGCGTCGTTATGCTGACAGCACTACCACTACTACTAACGTAACCAGCAATCAGAAAGCCAATGAGCTTGGCTTTCTAAAAATTCGTTATAAAGCACCAACAGGCGGAAGCTCCATACTTATTAGTCAGCCAATTAATAATGCCAGTCGTTCTTTAGACAAAGCCAACACTGATACCCAGTTTGCGATCTCGGTGGCAGGTTTTGGTCAACGCTTAACCCAGAGTGAGTATATTAATGAGTGGCAATACAATGACAGTAGTAAGTTAGCAACAAGTAGTATTACCCATCAGCCAAGCAGCGATTCAGACGGTACTCGCCGTAACTTTGTGATCTTAACGGAATTGGCAGATGCACTTGACGGTACGAAGTAATAAATTAGCAACAAACTATAGGGTCGATACAGATAAATGCTTTGCTGTAAGTTGCTAAAAACTCATGGGTTTTCGTCATTAAGTATTTGATATTAAATTACTTATTTTGCGTCAAGCTTGTTTACGAACTCACGCAGCAATCTTTTATATTGAGTAGTCTGTACAAAGTGTGTATGTTAATAAATAAAGGACTATTTACCACTATATTGTTTGTTTAGCGTCATATGATTACGTCCCAGACTTGTTTATTACCATGATGGTAGCGCAGGTCTGACTTTTCGTATAGCTATCACACTGTGATTCGAATGCGCTGACGGTAGTGTATTATTACTAGGAGAAAAAGATTATGGAAAATCAAGGAAGCTTAATCCGTCGTGATGATAAGGTTTGGCTAAAAACCTATGAAGAACTTGGGCTAGATTACGAGATTAACTTACCAGCTGATAATACCTCACTGATCGATATTTTTGAGCAGAGTTTTACACAAAACAGCGACAAGACTGCCTATATCTGCATGGGTTCGTCATTAAGCTTTAAGGAAGTAGATTTATATAGCCGTCAAATGGCGGCATATCTACAGTCATTAGGACTGGTCAAAGGTGACAAGGTTGCGGTGATGATGCCCAACATTTTGCAACTGCCCGTCTCTGTCATTGCAGTACTACGAGCAGGGTTTACCTTAGTCAATGTCAATCCATTATATACCACCAGAGAGCTTGAGCATCAACTGACCGACTCAGATGCTAAAGTGCTGATTATGGTCGAAAACTTTGCCAAAACCTATCAAGACATCGGCCGTGATGTGGTCGATAAGGTCGTGATTACTGGTATGGGCGATTTGATGGGGACGCTCAAAGGCTTTATGGTCAATACGGTTGTCCGCCATGTCAAAAAAATGGTGCCCGCCTATAATATTAGCAATAGTATCAGCTTTAAAAGCGCGCTCAGTCATAGCACGGCTAGCAAATATAAGCGCCCAACCAATATCACGCTTGATGACATCGCTGTCTTACAATATACCGGTGGTACGACAGGTGTCGCAAAAGGTGCGATGCTGACGCACAAAAACTTAGTAGCAAATTTAATTCAATCCAATACCTTTTTGGGTACCAATTTTGACGATTTTGATCAAAGAGGTGAGCAGCCTGTCATCATGACGGCATTGCCGATGTATCATATCTTCTCATTTACTGTCTGCGGTATGTTTGGCCTATATCGCGGTTGTGTGGTGCTGCTAGTGCCAAACCCACGTGATCTTGATAGCTTATTAAAAGCATACAAAGCCAATCCACCAGCTTTCTTCCCAGCGGTCAATACGTTGTTTAATGCGCTTGCCAATAATGAAGAATTTATCGCGATGGATCATAGCAAGCTGCGTCAGTCGATGGGCGGTGGCATGGCAGTACTGAGCCCAACTGCCGAAAAATGGCGCCAAGTGACGGGTAATATCATCATTCAAGGTTATGGATTGTCTGAGACGGCACCAGTGGCAACCTCGAATCCAAGTAATAGTAAAACATTTACAGGCACCATTGGTGTACCTATGCCAGCGACTGATGTGGCCATCTTAGATGATACAGGTAATGAAGTAGCACTTGGTGAGCGCGGCGAGATCAGTGTTCGTGGTCCACAGGTTATGAAAGGCTATTGGAACCGTGAAGATGCGACGGCTGAGGTCATGACAGCAGATGGGTTTTTCCGCACTGGTGATATTGGTATCATGGCTGAAAACGGCTACGTTACTATCGTTGACCGCAAAAAAGACATGATTTTGGTGTCTGGGTTTAACGTCTATCCTAACGAAGTCGAAGAGGTCATGGCAGGTCATCCTAAAATTCTAGAATGTGGTGTTATTGGTATCAATGATGAAAAAAGCGGCGAAACGCCTAAAATTTATGTCGTACGTAATGATCCTAGTCTAACGACTGAAGAAGTTATTGAATACGCGAAAGAGCACTTAACAGGCTACAAACGTCCTCGCCACGTTGAGTTTATTGATGAGTTACCAAAATCTAATGTGGGCAAAATTCTACGTAAAGATCTACGTGTACTGGAAGAAAAGAACCACGGTTAATTAACTGGCGCTCAATATTAGACAATGAGTGATGAGTGTCTACACAGGTTAGATGCTCATAAGTATCGTGATACCAGATGCCTTTATAACTTAAAATGATAAGATTGCGTATATGCTTTCTTGTCATTTTTTTGCTTAAATTTACCTCTTTATGAGGTCGCTAGTATTAATAGAGAAAATTTGACAAAACTGATATAGTGTTTAGCGAAAGCGCTTACTAAAGTATTGTGATATATATTGACAAAACGATGTCTGACTTGCTTTATAAACCTTGTAATATACATATTGTAAATGTGTTTTTCGGTTCAGCTGAACTGAGCTATTGCACCGTTTTTAGAATGAGGACACGCACTAGAGTATTCTACATTTTTAACGGTAATATTTAGGAAAAATTATGACCGACAGTATCAATAAAGAGACCATAAACGATAAAGCTGCGACGAGCAATTATCAAGACCGTGCATTTCCTATCATGCCGACAATACCTAGCGACAGCCCATGGTTGGATACTTATGAGCGCTATGGTATCGCGGCTACTATCGATATGCCAGATGACAATACCTCTTTACTTGATGTGTTTGAGCGTAATTTTAGCCGCTATGGTCAAAAAACTGCCTATATCTGTATGGGCGCGTCTATTACCTTCAAGCAATTAGATCTATATAGTCGTCAAATTGCCAGCTATTTGCAGTCATTGGGATTGGTTAAGGGAGATAAGGTTGGCGTAATGATGCCCAATCTCTTGCAATATCCAGTGGTTGCTCTGGGTATTATACGTGCAGGCATGGTGTTGGTTAATATCAATCCTTTATACACTAGCCGCGAGTTATCACATCAGTTACATGATAGTGGTACCAAAGCACTATTCATCGTAGAGAATTTTGCAAAGACATACCAAGAAGCGGAAGACAAAGGTCAGGTTGAGCACGTCATCGTCTGTAAACTTGGTGATATGCTAGGAATGATCAAAGGGGCAGTGGTTAATCTCGTGGCTCGCCATATCAAAAAAATGATTCCTCATTATAGCTTGCCAAATAGTGTGAGTTTTAAACACGCATTAAATGCGGTATCTGCCAGCAAATACCAGCGCCCTGATTTGAATTTAAGTGATGTGGCATTGCTGCAATATACCGGTGGTACTACCGGTGTCGCCAAGGGTGCGATGCTGTCTCATGGTAACTTAGTAGCAAATATGCTACAGGTTGGCGTGCTTATGGACAGCGCATTTGAAGATGATGCTGATGCTAGCGATGTTATCTTGACGGCATTGCCGCTATACCACGTGTTCTCATTTACGGTCTGTGGTATGTGCAGTATGTATCAAGGTTATGCTGGTTTATTGATTCCTAATCCGCGTGATCTTGATGGTCTTATTAAAGAAATGGGCAAACATAAACCCGCTTTTATTCCAGCAGTAAACACCTTGTTTAACGGTTTGGTACATAAAGAGAGCTTTGCAAACCTAGACTTTTCTAGTCTAAAAGCGTCTATCGGTGGTGGTATGTCTGTATTGCCTAGCGTGGCAAAAGAGTGGCATAAAATTACGGGCTTGCCTATTGTTGAAGGTTATGGTCTGTCTGAAACATCACCAGTGGTAGCGTTTAATCCAATGACTATTGCAGAATTCACTGGCAAGATTGGTATCCCAGCTTCTAGTACTGATGTGGTATTAATTGATGACGATGAAAATGTAGTCGCACTGGGTGATCGTGGGGAGATTTGTGTTAAAGGTCCACAGGTAATGATTGGCTACCAAAACCGCCCAAAAGAAACAGCTGAAACCTTTACGGCTAGTGGTTATCTAAAAACTGGCGATATCGGAATTATGGATGAAAAAGGCTTTATCAAAATTGTCGATCGTAAAAAAGATATGATTTTGGTCTCGGGCTTTAATGTTTATCCAAATGAGATCGAAGAAGCCATGAGTGAGCATCCAGCAGTGGTAGAGTGTGGTGCTATTGGTGTACCTAACGAAAACCGTGGCGAAGAGCCAAAGTTGTTTGTGGTCAAAAAAGGCGAGGTGACAGAGCAGGAGTTACTTGATTTTGGCAAAAAGCAATTGACTGGTTATAAGCGTCCACGCAGCATTCAGTTTGTAGATGAATTACCAAAATCAAACGTGGGTAAAATATTGCGCAAAGAGTTGCGTAAGATGGAAGGATTGGTATAAGTTTGGCACTAAACTTTACCAAATCAGCGGCGCAATAGCTTGAGCGAATCTTGCTATTGCGCCGCTGTCACGTTAGGATAAGCTTATTTTTCAACCCTGATTTTAAAATATCGTACTAGGAATTTTTATGCGTAATGATAACCGTGAGCTTGACCAACTGCGTTCTATTAGCTTTGAGCGCCATTATACCAAGCATGCCGAAGGCTCAGTGTTAGTAAGTTTTGGTGATACCAAAGTATTGTGTACTGCTAGTGTCGAGTCGGGTGTACCACGCTGGTTGAAAGGTAAAGGCAAAGGCTGGATTACTGCTGAATATGGTATGTTGCCACGTGCGACCAATACCCGTAACCAGCGTGAAGCAGCACGCGGTAAACAATCAGGTCGCACTCAAGAAATTCAGCGTCTGATTGGTCGTAGCCTACGTGCGATGATTGATCTGAGTAAGTTGGGTGAAAACACCATTTATCTTGACTGTGATGTACTACAAGCCGATGGTGGCACTCGTACTGCTAGTGTGACAGGTGCAGCTATCGCTCTTATTGACGCATTAGAAACCATTCAAAAAACCAAAAAACTTAAAGCAGATCCATTAATTGGTTTGGTCGCTGCTGTGTCTGTCGGTATGAAAGATGGAAAAGCGTACCTAGATTTGAACTACGAAGAAGATTCTAACTGTGATACTGACTTGAATGTGGTTATGACTCAAAAAGGCGAGTTCATCGAGCTGCAAGGAACTGCTGAAGAAAAGCCATTCACGCGTGCACAAGCAGACGATATGCTCGTTTTGGCCGAAAAAGGCATCGCTGAGTTGGTCAAGATGCAGCAAACAGCATTAGGTTGGTAGTCGGACTTTAGGCTATTATCAGTAGTACTGATTTTTTGATACAACAACGACTCTCTGACAGATAGCCGGTTTTTTGATAGCCCGCTATCTGTTGCCAAGCAGAATCTCGCAACAGGTAACAATGCATGCTAAAGCTGACCGATGATGGCGCCAAAATCACCTTGCAAAGTCAATCGCAAACGACTGACAACGGTATGTTTTGGTTTGGCTCTGCATTATTAATAGGGGCAGTGGCAGTCGCTATGGCAATGAGTTTTTTGTCTGAGCGCCTTGCTATTGGTGCGTTAGCATTACTTATCGTTGGTAGTTTTGTTTTCAACCGACAACGACAAAAACAAAAAAAAGCCATGGCAGGAACCATTAGTGGCGGCATATTATGGGTGCGTACTGGTGAGCTGGTGCATGACAATAATGGTAAGCGCGAGCATATCCATTTGACAGATGGCGATACAGCAAAGCTCATTGGCGAGCAGCTACAGATAGTTGATGCTAGTGATAGCTGTAAATACCATATTAGTGGTTTTGATAGTGTTCAAGAAGCCACCGCTGCCAAAGCAATTTTGCAAGGGCAGGCGCTATCTAAGCGTCATGTGAATATCAAGATGAATAGTGATTAGTACATATCTATAACTTTAAAGCCAAGACTGGCACTAGAGTTAGAGTAGCTAATCTTATCGAGGAGGTGAGACCTTACGGCCTCGTTTATCAATAAACCATGTTTGGTCGCCTTTTTTGACAGCTGCGACACCATCATGGAAATCCTCTGCCTTGTCATAGATGTTTTGGATTACGAGCTTTCCTGAGGTATCAATATAACCCCATTTCTCCTCTTTTTTGACCGCTGATAAGCCATCACTGAATAGTGATATGTCCTTATACTCTATAGCCGTTATTAGCTGTTTCTCTTTGTTGGCGAAGCCTTGTAGACCGTTATGCTCGACCACCAATAGTCCGTTGGGTAATATCCCTAGATAAGTATAATCTTCAGATAAATATATTTCACCAGATGGGTCAACAATACCTTCATAGCCATCTTTTGCTATAAAGCCAAAGCCATTTGAAGAACAGCAAAAGAGTGCTTCATATTCAGGCTGTATCAAGATATTTCCTTGACGATCTATCAGTCCATATTTATCATTTTTTTTGATCTCTCTGACGCCTGATTCGTTATATGGAGAGCCGAGTTCGTCGTATTCTGCTGCTAATACGACTTTTCCTTGAATATTGATGAGGCCTAATTTTTGGTTTTTTTCGACCTCTATCAATCCTTGTTCATCACGCGAACCAATGAAGTCGTATGTGACAGGTGTGATGATCTTACCTGCTGCATCAGCAAGACCATAGAGGTTGTCGTTTCTCAATTCATAGGTGTCTTCATTGAAAGTATCGATATCATCATAATTAGCAGATAGAACGACAGTCCCTTTGTTATTCATAAAGCCATACTTGCCGTCTTTCTTAAATTGTTGAAGTCCTGTCTCATCTATATAGAAGCTAGGTAGCCTATCAAACTCAAAAGGCTTTAGAACCTTACCTGTTGCATCCATCAAGCCCCATTTATCTTGTTTTTTTACCTTTAGAACCGTCGGGTTGTATGAAAACATCTGAATATCTTGATATTCAACTGGGGTTAATAACATTCCCGAAGCGCTGGTTAGTCCATAGCGATTGCCTATAGCGACCTTTCCATAATTAGAATTATTACAACAAAATAACCTGTCATATTTTGCAGGCAAAATGATATTTCCTTCATTATCTATCAAGCCTTTTTTTTGCTGCTTTGCCATCAATACTCGATTTTGATCATCATCTAGGCTATCGATCCAATCATACGCTACTGGCAATACAACTTTTCCTGAAGCATCAGCGACACCATATTTGTCACCTTGCCTAAGACGAAAGTATTGGTTGGGATAAAACTGAAGGTTGTCATAAATCATAGGCAACACTTGCTTACCTTGTGTGGTAATGGCACCTACCTTATCAGCATGGGCCACAGCGATCAGATCATCATTTATAGAGCGCATTCGGTCAAACGTATAGTCTGTTAGTGCGTCTCCTTTCGCGTCTACCAACGCCCACAAAGCACCATCAAGTGTCGCAATTACTATATTACTTGTTGTTAAACAGGTTACCTGTATGGCATCGGCAACCTGAGGCTTGATACATTCATCATTGGCATAAGTCATCGATGATGCTATCAAAAGTCCAATGACAATTGGTGTCTTAATGGTGAACATTAGGATTTCCAAGTTTTTGTTTATTTGGAAGAATAATAACCCAACTTAATTTTAATAGTAAGTAGTAACTCAAGGTTTCTTATACCGTGTTTAGGGCGTGTCTTCAATTCAACCAATGATTATCCCAATGGATTAACAATGGCTAAATCTTGCCAAACGGTGTCAATTAGCTGACTAATATCTTGAACGATACTTGCAACGCTCCGTATAAATAGTTTATAAGTAAGGTTGAAAAGCGCCTATTATTTTCGCTTACCTATTTATGTCTTATAGACAAGGAATCAGTCATGTTGCGTATATCCATGTTGAAGTTGTCGGTGACAGCGTCATGTAGTCTATTGTTTTCCTTTAGCTTGATAGGTCAGGCTCAGGCAGATAGTATGAGCGCGCTAATCGCTCAGAAATCAGCTCAATCAACGACTTCCTATCGCTATCCAGACGTATCGCATCAAGCGCCTACGGTGTTACCTGCGTTTTTATCTGGTAATTATGACAATGTCGATAGTAAGTATTTACCGCTATTAAGTAGTGCAGAAACGCAAAGCAGCCCTGCTGCGCGTGAGGTGGTCAGTACCGCTCGTAAGATGGCGCTTAATGAACGTACTATTATCCAAGGTGGTTGCTGGGATTATTTAAACGCGGTATTTAACCGGGCAGGGGTGACGCGTGATACGGTTCACAAAGGCATTTATGGTCAAGGACCTTATGCTAGTAGTGGCGAGATAGAGGTTGGGGATTGGCTGTACTATATCAACCATGGTTATAATGACGTCGAGCACAGTGGGTTGTTTGTCGGCTGGGTCGATGAGCGTGCGAAGCAAGCGTTAATATTAAGCTATGCTGGTGAAAACCGCCGCGAACCTGCCCGTTACCGCGTTTATGACTTAAGTAATGTCTATCAAATCATGCGTCCTAGTGTCTAGTATGAGAGTCCGGCTCCCTTAAGATACAACCGACCTTAATAAAAAAGCGTCCGTCACTTATATTAGTGATGGACGCTTTTGATTGTTGAGTGTCAACCATTTTGCTAATTTTAGAAAGGTTTTACCACGACCAAAATAACGATAAATATTAAGGCAAATACGGGTATTTCATTAAACCAACGCCAAAACTTATGTGATTTATAGTGTGGGTTATCAATGAGCTTTTTACGATACAAGCCGCAAGCACCATGATAGCCTGATAGTAATACGACTAATAGCAGTTTGATGTGCAACCAGCCTTGGGTTTTGTAAACATCCCAGCCTAGCCCTAACATCCATAGACCGAAGATCCATGTGGCTATCATCGATGGAGTCATGATACCGCGGTAGAGCTTGCGCTCCATAATGCTAAAGCGCTCTTGGCTGATGGCATCATCGCTCATTGCATGATAGACAAACAGGCGCGGTAAATAAAATATCGCCGCAAACCAACACACCATCGAGATAATGTGTGCCGCCTTAATCCAGTTAAAATAATCTGCCATTTTAGTCTCTCTTGCTCAGCTTGTAATTTATACTAATCTGCCAACACTACTTGCGTCTGATGACCATTCATGGCATCCATTACAGGCAATACTTTGGGTGCTCTTGGTGCGGCAAACTGCTTGGTGAGACCAAGCTCACGCATGAGTCTATCGTCACCTGATTGACTGGCATTGCCCGTAGTCAGCAGTTTATCACCATAAAAGAACGAGTTTGCACCCGCCATAAAGGCCAATGCCTGCTCAGAGTCAGACAGGCTCTCGCGACCAGCAGACAAACGTACATAACTGGTCGGGCAGCAAATACGCGCCACAGCGATAGTACGAATCCACTCAAGCACAGACAGCTGACCCTCGGCCAATACTTTGTCACCAATAGGTGTGCCTGCAACAGGTACGAGTAAGTTAACGGGTATCGACTCAGGCGCTTTTGGCATTTTGAGCAGTTCATGTACCCAGTCGATACGGTCTTCACGGCTTTCACCCATGCCGACGATATTGCCACTACAGACATTGATGCCTGAGTTGCGGACATTGTCTATCGTATCTAAGCGCTCGTCATAGCTACGTGTACTGACGACTTGCTCATAATAACTACGTGAGGTGTCTAGGTTATGATTGTAATAGTCCAATCCAGCATCTGCCAATTGAGTCGCTTGATTGGTATCTAACATACCAAGCGTCATGCAGGTCTCAAGCCCTAATGCTTTGACCTCTTTAATTAGCTCGACAACATAGGGCATATCTTTTGCGCTTGGATGTTTCCAGGCTGCACCCATGCAGAAACGTGAAGAGCCGCTGTTTTTGGCACGTTTGGCAGCGGCAATGACTTTGTCTACCTCTATGCGTTTTTCGGCTTGGAGTTTGGTAGTATCGCGATGGTGACCTGACTGTGAGCAGTAGCCGCAATCTTCAGGGCAGTTACCTGTTTTAATAGACAACAAGGTGCTGATTTGTACTTCATTGGCTTTAAAGTTCTCTCGATGTATCGTTTGTGCTTGTAGCAGCAAGTCCATCAAAGGCAAATCAAACAGTTTTTCGATGTCTGCACGAGTGTGTTTGTGAGTGGTTTTTTGGTTGGCTGTAGTAGCATCTGTGGCTAGGTTGGCCAAAAAGTCACTGTTGCTGTTATTTTGATTGTCTACTGAGCTAGTGGGGCTACTGGCATTAGGTTCTGAGATGCTAAGTAATCCTGCCATGAGATAAGTCCTTTTATAACGATATTAAGTAAATCTAACGATTTTTTGTCTTTTTAAAAAAATAAAAAAGTCTGCGATATAGTATACCGTAACCTTTTTAGAAAATCAGAGCGCCACTCTATTGTATTTATATTAAATACAATAGAGCAGATTAACAGTAACTATGTGATGTTCAGTTTGCCATTCGGTGTTCTGATGATTTGTATCTGATAGTTGGTATCTGGTTATTTGCCCAGTTTGTGCTTGGCAACACCAATCCAGTGATTGGCAAAATTCTGTGCTTTGTAAGCATAAGGCTTTGCTTTTTGAAGGTATGGTTTGCACTCTTCTGGAACTTCTGGAACGATATGTTTGGCAAGTTTATTAAACCACATCATTAAGCTGTAGTCACCTTCGATGCTCAAGTTGCCTTCTTGAACGGCTGTCATAAAGGCTGGCAAGTTGCCTTTAGTCAACAGCTTAACACCAGTCATAGAATCTTTAAAGTTGATGGTCAAATCAGCCGATTTTGCATGACCGCTATATTGGCTAAAGTCGCCATTATCAAAGACAAAGTAACGGGCGATATCAGCTTCAGTGCTAGAAAATTCGATAGTCACACTACGGTCAGCAAATAGTGCTTTCACTTTTTCATCATCGCTATCAGCGAGCATAGACAAACGGTAACCAATCACCGCCAACAATACGTCTAAAGGATCAGACTTAATATCTAACACAGGAATAGTAAACATAATCGAACTCCTAAAAAATGAGACGCAAAACAATGCGTACTTTATAACAATTTTTGCGACAAATATATAATTAGATTATAACTGATTGATGGCATTTAATTCTTTAGGAGTTACGTAGGGAGTGTTAAGTATCTTGTAACATTCGATGACGTCAGTATGATTGATGACGTCAGTATGATTGATATGGTATTGAGCGTACTAATGGAAGCGTGGCTGATAGTCATCATCATAAACAGGCGTGTGCTCGATATAGCGAGATGCTTCTAGCTCACGCTGTAGTTGCACAGATTGGCTAAGATCATCGTAACGTAATGCTCGATATAATACCCAACTTGCTAGTGGCAACCAACTGATACCCATGGCGATAATATAACTGTGCCATTCTGATAGCATAAAGTGACTCAATATCAAGCTGTGGATGATTTCAACGGCTAGCCAATAGGCCATACCACCAAATAGGTACAGCAGTAGCCAACGTTGAGACGATATGGCGAGTACTATTATTAACACTGCGAGCAAACTATAGCCAAGCCAAGCAGCATTGATCCATGTCGTTATGTCGATAAAAGAAAATATA
>NZ_JBQSVP010000090.1:0-12577 GCF_052376345.1 Psychrobacter sp. AOP5-GZ1-6
TATGCTGTACCAAGGTCACTATTTTGCTATGCTAGAAGCTCCCTTGGTTTCGGATATTGCATATGCTAAGTACACCAACCTCTTTGTCATCTCCTACCACACAATGGTCGCACCTCCTCAATTCACAGCGCCTCGGTACTACCAAAAAATTCAACGCCAATAAAAGCACCCGTTCTCAGTTTCATAAAGACTATGATAGGCTTGTTTTTTCGCATTCTTTTCGACAGCTCAATCAAAAAACCCAAGTCCATCCGCTGACCAATCAGCTAGGGATTCATACTCGCCTAACGCACTCGCTTGAAGTGTCGTGTATTGGACGCTCTTTAGCCATGATGGCAGCAGAAAAGCTTCATGATAAATTAGCCAGCGGTTTACCCACAGGTATCTCGCCAGCTGATGTTGGCGTCATTGTACAAGCAGCATGCCTTGCCCATGATATCGGCAACCCACCATTTGGTCATGCAGGTGAGTATGCCATCCGTGACTGGTTCGTAAAACCTGAACATCAAACGATGCTGCAAGATTTCAATACTAATGAAAAACTCGACTTATTAGCATACGAAGGTAATGCTCAAGGGTTTCGGCTGTTGGCCCGCAATGAGCATCATCCAGATAAAGGCGGCATGAGACTGACTTGTGCGACATTAGGTGCTTTTATGAAGTATCCATGGTTAGCGACACATAGCAACCCTGATGTTCAAAAGCTTTCTCAAAGCGCTCTAGCCACTAAGGTGCAAAAGTTTGGCTGTTTTTATAGTGAAGCCTCGCAATTAGAAGAGTTAGCAGCGTGCTTAAATTTACCGCGCTCAGAGCAGCACGATGGCTTTGCGCGGCATCCACTGGCTTATTTACTAGAAGCCGCTGATGATATCTGCTATGCCCTAATTGACTTGGAAGATGGCATTAATCTGAATATACTTACTTACGCTGAAGTGGCTACTATATTTTACGAGCTCATCGGTGAGCGACCTACTAGGATTGACTTACCCACACACCTCTCCATCAGACAAAGTCTAGCGTCATTACGGGCACGAGCGATGATGCGTTTGGTCAATACTGTAACCGATGCTTTCGTCACCAATAGTGACGCCCTACTTGCTGGAAAACTAGACGGCAGCCTATTTGATCACTGTGACACAACAGTACAAAATGGTATTAACCAAGCCAAACAATTGGCACGTGAAAAGATATTCAATCATCCAAGCAAAGTGCGCATGGAGCTGATGGCCAATCAATGCCTGCATCGTCTATTAGACGCCTTTATGCCGCTCGCTTGGACAGGAAATGATACAACATCTCCATCACAGTTCATGTCTTTTGAGCAGCAGCGCCTACTAAAACTACTGCAGCCACATCTCCATGAGCATCGCCGTGACTTGTCAGACAATGTCTATCACAATATTTTAAATATTTTGGATTTTATTACGGGTATGAACGACCACGAGGCCTATCGACTGGCTCAAGAATTGCAAGGTCATTGGAGTACGATGGTTTGATAGACCAGTGTAGTTTAATAAATTCACGCAAATTGCGTATTTTATTCGTATTTTTATGCTGAAATGAGTATGATAAAACCCTATCGGATAATTTTGAAATATTATGAGTAGTCGCGAACAAAAAAAACTTCAAACTCGGCACGCTTTTTTTAATGCTGTGCTCGATTTATGTATGACAGGACAGTCTTTTAGCTCTATCAGCCTCAGACAAGTCACGCGTGAGGTCGGTGTTGTGCCGACGGCATTTTATCGGCATTTCGATGATATGGAATCACTCGGGCGGGCGTTGGTGGTTGAAGAATTAGGAGGCACGTTAGCCATATTAAGCGACAGCTTACAGATTGGACGTAAACGCAGCTTCGATCGTCAAATTGCCAAGAGTATTCAGTTGTTTTTATACATGGTCAGTGATCAGCCTTATTACTGGCAGTTTTTGATCAGTGAACGTTATGGTGGTTCAGAAGCGGTTCGTAAAGCCATCAACGACCTCATTAAAAAACATGCTCAAGGCCTCGCTGATGACTTAGCACTACAGCCAGCATTTACGCATATTAATGCCTATGATCGGCGTTTATTGGCTGAAGCGGGAGTAAACATGTTCTTTTCTTGGATCATTGATTGGTTAGAGCTGACCTACACAGAAGATCATGATGATGAAATTGATTTGAATGAAATTGAAGAGAATAAGCAGTTGATGCTACATAACTGCACTCGCCAAGCACAGATGCTATTTTATGGTGCTTATAACTGGAAATCTAGCGAAGAGACCTGCTTAAAAGATTAGATTGGTTCGCCATCATGCCTGCTATGGCAAAGGCTCTATAAAAGTCTTATTAGCAAACTAGGAGATGTTGAAGATTCATAAATAGCTGCCTGTTTTCGCTAAGCACGTTTCTAAACAAGGCGTGAAACGACGGTGATGCTCATGCCTTAACTAGGTTTGCAACACAGTTAAGGCATGAGCATCAGCGCCAATATCAATAGAAAGAGACAAGACTACTTTTGCCATTTCATCATTAGGCATAGACGTTTAGAATCACCAAACCTACTATTTTTAACGTCGAGATATCTAAAAAATAGTCCTTAGCAGTGTCATCGTCGAATATCAAACACGCCCGAACAAGCATCGATATTTCGATTAATAGTTGGTATTACGATGCTCTTCTGACTCAGTCTCAATTTGTTCTACCAATTCCTGCATATCTTCATCCATGACTTCATCACTGACAGCAGGATAATGACTGGGCAATTCTAGTATCTGCTGCACAAAGGCATAGCGTAGCGTATCTCGGCGACCCAAATAACGCTGATAAAAGCTCGAATTCAGCAGTCCTGCTCCGCCCTGACCCATGGCCCAGATAGATGACAGATAATCACGCGTACTCAAGCTACTGCGCTCATCCTTTAAGTAAGCACTGATAATATCAATCAAGCGTTTCATGCGCTGACGGCGAATATCATACAGTTCACCAAATAAGCGATTAAGACCCGTCGCCGATGCTGCCAAACGCTCTTCAATCTGATTCAGTAGCATGGCTTTTTGCGGATTAAATAATTGCTGAAAAATCATACGCGCCACGCCTGCCGATGCACAGTCATCAATCCGATTAATATCAAACAAATGCTCTTCATAACGTATAATAATACGTAAATAAAGCTCATCCTTACTGGAGAAATGTTTATATAGCGTACCTTTAGCCAAATCTAGCTGGTCTGCCAAACTGTCTAAAGTGATATCACCATCACCCGACTCAAGTAGCAGTTGCTCTGCCATCGCCAAGATATTCTCTTCTCGTAACTTGAACTGACGTTGACGACTCATAACCTCTCCTAAAACCTAACAACATTTAGCACATAATCATCATTTATATCAGATCAGCGATATGATCAGTATCAAATCATATAAAGCCTTCTAGAAAAAACGATAGAGAACCTGCTTACACTTCCTAATTAATATTTTATAATCATACGCTTATACGAATTAATAGCCTATAACTATAAGCCCGTACAGCAAATGACTGACTGGTCATAGCATAACCATTTTAATGATACTGTGCCAGTAAATTTTCAAAGTTTTTTGCAGTTAATGCGCCTACCTCTTCGCTACTACAACCATACATATCCGCGATGCAACTTGCAACGTAAGGTACATATGCAGGCTCATTGGGTTTACCACGTTTGGGTACAGGCGCTAAGTAAGGACTATCAGTTTCGATAAGCAGTCTGTCTCTAGGCATGTTTTTTGCGGCATCTTTGATTTGTTGGGCACTTTTGAAACTGACGATACCCGAAAATGAGATATAGAATCCTAAATCAAGTGCTTTTTTTGCAGTCTCCCAATCCTCGGTGAAACAGTGAATAATGCCGTGCTCTGCCCCTTCAGCTTTTAAGATATCGATTGTATCTTCTTTAGCATCACGCATATGTATGACCAATGGCTTTTTCAAACGTTGACTGGCATGAATATGACGAGCAAGGCTGTCTTGTTGCGCCTTTTTATTCTCTGTCGACCAGTAGTAATCTAGCCCCGTCTCTCCAATTGCCCATACATGATCTGCAGCAGCGGTTTCTACCAAACGCTCAACAGTGGCTGATTGTAATACGCTAATATCTTCACAAGGATGAATCCCCACACTCATACCAAGATTAAGCGTGTCATCACCATAGGTGCTAACGATATTGGCAATCTCATCATATTCAGCAAAATCACACATAATCGCCATTGCTCGAGTGACATTGGCTGCTTTCATAGCCGCGATTGCGCCCGATAATTGACCATCATATTTGGTCAAATCTAGACGGTTTAGATGGCAGTGTGTATCAGTAAACATAAAAATCTCGTTAATAAAAATAGAAAAATAAAAATGGATAAATAAAAATATTGGCATTCAATATCTGAATAAATAATTCAATAGATGGTTTAGTTATTGTTCTTAAACAGGCTATTTTCAAGTACTGTTTAACGGTACACTATCAGCAGTCCCAATATTTGAACGTGCAACAGATCCCATTATGAACCCTAAAAAAACCATCACCTTATCGCCTATCATAAAAGCTATCGTGCCCAAACAATTGTATAAGCGACGGTTTTTGTTACAGGATAAAGGACACAGCAATCATATTGATATCGCTAGCGATGCGTATATTGTTGGCGACTCAGCTATCACCATTCGTAAAGGTCATGACAATCAAATTACCATCGGCAAACGCGGTAAATTTAATAGGTTAAAAATTGACATCAACGGTAATCACAATCATATAACTATCGCAGAGCAGGTCAAATTCTCTGGGCAGTTATTAATCGTTGGTAACCATCTACACATTCATATCGGTGAACGCACCACCGCGATTGACTGTTATATTTTGGCACGTGACAAAAGCGTGAGCATTGGTAACGCTTGCATGATATCGCGTGGCATTGAGATTCGCGCCACTGACGTGCATAAAGTTTATGATATGAACGCTGACATTAGGATAAACACTGCACATTCAGACGTTGTTTTAGGAGATCATATTTGGATTGCTGCCAATGTGACGATTTCTAAAAACGTTTCTATAGCCAGTGGCTGTATCATTGCAGCTGGCTCTTTTGTCAATAAACCAGTCGTCACCCCTAACTGCATG
Organism: Psychrobacter sp. AOP5-GZ1-6; assembly: GCF_052376345.1. Classification (NCBI taxonomy): domain Bacteria; kingdom Pseudomonadati; phylum Pseudomonadota; class Gammaproteobacteria; order Moraxellales; family Moraxellaceae; genus Psychrobacter; species Psychrobacter sp. AOP5-GZ1-6. The sequence continues at coordinate 5,121 of NZ_JBQSVP010000090.1, forward strand.
GTCGCAGGCACGCCAGCAAAGGTTATCCGTCAAAATATACGTTGGGAGCGCTAAAAACTGTTTAATGCTCTAGCATTAATTTAGCGGCACCACTCGCATCACTTCCTCTATAGTCGTCACTCCTTCACTAATGCGCTTGGCACCTGATAACCGAAGTGGTTGCACTCCTTCACGGTATGCTTGCTGCTTCAGTACATCCAGATTTGAGTCAGCCGCGACTAGTTTTTTGAGCTCAGTTGACAATGGCATGATTTCATACAGACCTACACGGCCCTGATAACCAGTATGACGACAGTGCTCACAGCCATTTGCGGTATACAGCTGTGCGGGCACTGGTGCGCGCCAAGGTTGTACTAGCTCTTGCCACTGAATCGCTATTTCACTATCAGGTATGACATCGATCGCTTGTTTGCAATGCGGGCATAAGGTACGTAGCAGACGCTGTGCCATCACCCCCAAGATAGTCGCCGAGGTTAAAAATGGCTGCACACCCAAATCATGCAAACGAGTGATTGAGCTTGGTGCATCGTTGGTGTGCAACGTCGAAAGCACCAAATGCCCTGTTAGCGAGGCTTGCACTGCCATATTGGCTGTTTCGGCATCACGAATCTCACCGACCATGATGATGTCTGGATCTTGGCGCATCAAGGAGCGAATACCATCGGCAAAGTGCAAATCAACGCCTGCATTTACCTGCATTTGGTTAAAGGCTGGCTCGATCATTTCAATCGGATCTTCAATGGTACAGACGTTAACCTGCTCTGTGGCAAGCTGCTTCAATGTACTATACAAGGTGGTTGTTTTACCCGAACCCGTTGGGCCTGTGACCAGAATAATTCCGTTCGGATGCGATGTCATCTCATTCCACATATCAAGCTGCTTACCAGAAAGGCCTAGCTGCGCAAACGAGCGTACCAGCACCTCAGGGTCAAACACACGCATGACCAACTTTTCACCAAAAGCGGTCGGCATGGTAGAGAGACGCAGTTCCGTTTCTAGTCCTTTTGGTGTGCGCGTTTTTAGTCGACCATCTTGCGGTTTCCGCTTTTCTGCGACATTCAGCCGTCCCAGAATTTTAATCCGTGCTGTGACCGCGACGATAATCGCTAAGGGCATCTCATAGACGGTATGCAACACACCATCAATGCGAAAACGCACCTTGCCAGTCTCACGGCGTGGTTCAAGATGAATATCACTCGCCCGCTGCTCAAACGCATATTGCAACAGCCAATCAACGACTTTCACGATATGCTGATCATTGGCATCAGGATTGGTGTTGTCACCCAATTGCAATAACGCTTCAACATTAGTAACATCAGATGCTGCACGCTTATGAACGCTATTTGCACCCGCAATCGCTTGCGTCACTTGATAAAATTCTTGGCGATAACGATTTATTTGCTCAGGATTGATATAAACCGTACGATAGCTTTTGGCTTTGATGAGCTTTTCAATACTCGATTGCCAGTCAGTATAAAATGGCTGATCGGTACCGATGACCACTTCGTCCACCGTGACCTCAACTGGTAATATGTGCTGTGAGCGTGCATATTCAAACGACATCAACTTTGTCACCGCAGGCACATCGACTTTTAGGGGGTCGATACGCACGAGTGGCATACCCGCTTTGGCAGCGAGCCACTGATTCAGCCATGATAACGTTAATTTGTTCTCAGCACTGTTATCGACCGCATGACCATTTGGCAAACCAAAATCACGAATGGTCAACAGTGGGTGCTGCGTCTTATCACGTCGGCTGGTAATGACCAGATTATAACCACGCTGATCGATTACCTTATCTGCCAACAGCTCATCCAGGCACCAACGCAAATCAATCACTATCGAATATTTTTGCTCAGACATATTTTTCTTCTTTTATCGTTTTAGAATATATGGTTAAAAATGATATCAATTTACATCACTTCTACAACGGCTGTTATTTGTAGTTCATCTACTGCTATCAACTGAAAGCTCACATCAACAGATTTATAGCGCATAGTAAACGGCATATTTATTTGAGTACGACGATAGGCAGGACGCGGATCTTGCGCAACGAGTGCTTTAATAACATCTATATCAGACAATACTAACTGACTCTGTATCTGACCTATAAATGCCGCAACCGTATCCTGTTTTATATTAACTGCTTGGTCATTCTCAAAAGTCTGCTCGGTATCAGCTAATGCTAAAAACTGCTCGTAGGCAGACTCCGTTATCGTCACCTCCAACCGCTCAGGAGCAGAAGGAGCAAACCCGCTTGCGGCCTCTATCAGTGCATCACTGTAAGCCACATACGGCTTTATATCAACAATAGGCGTGCCATCTATCATGTCCGCACCGCTAATGACGAGCAATGCTTTCCCTTGTACGATTTTGATATGCTCCAGCTTGACGACTGACAACCCTAACGCCGACGGTCGGTACATACTACGACTGGCAAAGACGCCTATCTTTTGATTACCGCCCAGTCTCGGTGGTCGTACTTGCGGGCGAAAGCCAGTGGTTTTTGTCGTAGCTGTATTTTTGTTAGCCAAATTGTCTGTTTTTATGTCTTTATTTATGTTTTCTTTTATATTATTTTTTACATAATTGTGATGAAATTGCCAACTGATCCAAACATGGCTAAACGCTTCTAACCCCGCAAATGCCGCTGGCGTGTCATAAGGCGCTAGCATCTCGATCACACTCGTCAGCGCTACCAGATTGGGCTGACGCGGCGCACCAAACTTCTGTGATAGCGGCGCACGGTGGTAACCAATGATTGGCGCATGATGATTTTCTAAAACAGTACATCCATCAGGCATAAACCCTCTCCAAAACATCCGCCGATAATGACATTTCACCTATCGTCGATCCACTATAAAATAAATACAGCGATACCGGTTACATTTTGCACAGCCTCTATCTATGGGCACAGCAAGCAAGAAAAATGTAAACCATACCCTGTGGTTGCGCCTCTTTTATTTAGGGCTGACGATATATAAAACAGCTTGAATACAAAATTATTCACTAACGATATTCCATTTTATCATGCTACATAATCATTGCTAGACGGATTTTTATTTTAAATTTTGCTATTATGAGCAAGAATAATTATTGAGAATGAATTGCATCCAGATTAAGATGCCCTGTAGCTTATTTATACAGACCAATTCATATAAACTGATTCATACAGACTGTATTTATATAAACTAAAGTATACTGCGACATCTGGACACTGCCTGACTATTTAAGCATCATCATAATAAAGGTTTGATGCAGTGCTATATGACACATTCAATTAATACTATTAACGCAAACAGCGACTATTTAACGAGGACTTTATGTCAAAACTTCGCACCGAAATGGTTACAGAGGTTCATCACTGGAATGACTCTCTATTTAGCATAAAAACTACTCGCGACGACGGCCTACGCTTTCGTAATGGTGAATTTGCGATGATTGGTCTCGTCGTCGATGGCAAGCCATTATTACGTGCTTACTCGATTGCCAGTGCTAATTACGAAGACCAATTAGAGTTTTTCTCTATTAAAGTACAAGATGGCCCACTAACCTCACGCCTACAACACATTAAAGTAGGCGACGAGCTATTGGTTAGCAAAAAACCAACGGGCACGCTGGTATTAGATGATTTATTACCAGGTAAGCATTTATACATGCTATCAACAGGCACAGGACTGGCACCGTTTTTGGCCTTGTCACGTGATCCTGAAGTGTATGAGCGTTTTGAGAAAATTATTTTGGTCCATGGCGTACGTCATACCAAAGATTTGGCCTATCGTGATATGTTCGAAACCGAGCTGGCCAATGATGAGATATTTGGTGAATGGTTCCGCGAAAAGTTCATCTACTACCCGACTGTGACTCGTGAAGAGTTTAGAAACCAAGGTCGTATCACGGATCTTATGAAATCAGGCAAGTTCTTTGAAGATATCGGCTTACCACCGATGAATAAAGACGACGATCGCGTGATGATTTGCGGTAGCATGCCATTTAATGCAGAAGTGTCTGCTATCTTAGATGACTTTGGTCTCACCGTCTCACCACGTATGGGCGTACAGGCTGACTATGCGGTTGAGCGTGCTTTCGTCGGTTAGTATGATACAGAGATTGGAGTTTTTGAGAAAATCAAAAATTATAGTAAATAATTCTTGACGGCTAAAAATAGCCTGCTATAATACGCAGCCTATACAGAGTTAACCCTGTAGCCCAATTCAATAATACCTATCTAGTAGATATTATTACCTAACATGCCAGTGTGATGGAATTGGTAGACATGACGGATTCAAAATCCGTTGCCTTTAAAAGCGTGTCGGTTCGAGTCCGACCACTGGTACCACTATACGAAACCCTTACAGTCTATAGATTGTGAGGGTTTTTTATTGCGTGAATTATTTATAAATTGGTCGAGTAATAACAGCGTAAAATAAAATTTTGATACTATCTTGATACTTTAATACATCTGCATGTTCACGTATTATAGTGCTATTAATATAATAACTGCGGCGTGACGGATGAATTATGAAAGTTAAGCTTAGTAAGAAGTTTATCGATTCAGTTGCATATGCTTCAAATGGTACAGACATCTACATGGATGAAGTATTAACGGGTTTTGCACTTCGTGTGGGTAAGCAATCTAAGAGATACACGCTTCATAAACGCATCAATGGTAAGCTCTATCGTTACGAAGTTGAAGAAACACATCTAATCACTTTGACTGAAGCTCGTGAAAAAGCGAGCACGATGATGGTCAACATAAAAAAGGGACTTGATGTTTACGATGGTTATCACGCTACTCCAAAGTTAAAAGACATTCAAGATTCTGATATACCAACACTTAATGAAGCATATACCTACTTTAAATCTATGAAGCCAAATCTTGCCAGCCGTACTATTGAAACTTATGATCAGCAAATACTTGGTCGACTCGATGACTGGCTTGATATATCGTTAAACGATATAACTAAAACTATGATAAGTGAAAAACATAAGGAAATCAGCAAATCTAGTCCAGCTCAAGCGAATGCTACTATGCGAGCTCTTCGATCAGTATGGAATTATTGTCAAGATAGCTTCTTAGATGACGATGAGGAGTACATAATAAAGGATCAACCCATTCGAATACTGAATGCCAAAAATGATTGGAACAAAATTAAACCTCGTACTCGTCATGTTGAAGAAGAGTATTTAGGAGTATATTTTAGAACTTTGATTGAACACCGTGACGGTAGTTCTTTCAAACAAGCATCTTATAGCAATAATGCTCGTGATCTTTTACTGCTTTTTATGTTTGCTGGAGTTCGCTTAAATGAAGCGCAGACACTAAGATGGGAAGATGTAGACCTTGACGCTGCTCGTATCGTTTTTAAAGCCACTAAAAATGGTTCTGATTACCATATGTCTACTGGAAAAATACTTCAAGCCATACTTAGTGAACGCTATAGATTGAGCAATGGAGAGCGTTGGGTATTTCCGAGTGATTTGAAAAGAAGTAGCGACCACGTTAAAGATTTGAGCGGTAGTTATCATTCAATATCAAACAAAGCTGGCTTGCACATTACGCCTCACGATTTGCGTCGTACATTTGGCACTGTCGCTAATGGTCTTAATGTAACCTATCCAGTGTTAAAGAGACTGCTCAATCATCGTGAGGCTAAATCTAGTGATGATGTGACACTACATTACATACAGGTATCACAGCGACAATTACGTGAAGCTTTAGATGAGATTGAAGCTTTTTATTGCAAGCATATAGGAATGACTCAAGATGAGGTGATTAAGAGTCTCTTACAGACATAACTTCATATAATTTTTTAAAGTTCTGTACAACTAACTAATCGATAGAACATGTAATGACATTTTGATTAGGAGACATACTATGGGTATCAAACTTGAATTTGGTATGACACAGAATAGTAGAGATCAAAAAATCTGTGTTGATTATTGGGCATATGATCATAAGGAGGATTATCTTGAACATGTACAAATGCTATGTCAGAAATATAGAATCAGCTCAAATCTATTGTTTGAGACGATTGCTCAATGTTACGCTTGTTTAGATGATATGCTCTGTGAGTACTGTGCAAGTGCTTGCCCGGTAGAGATGCCAGCAGATATCCTATATATGCGTGCTCAAGATAGTTGGTGTTGTATGGTTTGCAAAAACGCAGTATGGCAAAAGGATTACGTTTGATCGCTTTCAAACTTATATAGTAATTATTGCAAAATCTACAGTAGTAAATTACATTATATGATTTTTTATAAACAATCATATATGCCAATTATTCTGATTAAACTGGTTCACTATCTCTAGTAACCCATTTACCAAACTCAAAACTCTCGTTATATTTGATTTTGAAACTGTTGTTTACAAGGTAAACACATTCCGTATTAAGAGTTGTATTCGAAGTATAGAATTTTTCTGTATTAAGACCTAAATGCTTTATAAAAAGCGGCTTAGTGAAAAATTTTTTTAAATAGGTACTATATTGACCATCTCTATCTATGACAAAACCACATTCAACACAAGTGTTGACTATAAAAACTTTGTTAAGTATTTCACTACGCACCTTTTTTATGGGTGAAAAAACATAATTCTTAGAAAAATGTGTATTAATAATTCTAAGCTCTTTATCGCTACAATCTTTTATTTTCTTAGAACGTACTTTATAGTCTTCTTTATATCTCACCTCAGAAATTATCGGATTGGAGTAACCACATTTAGCGCAAGAGTCTTTACTCACCCCTAAAGTCATCTCAGTGATACCGTTGGATTTAAATCTAAACTTTGTAGAGGTGAATCGCTCATAAGGTATAAAAACTAGGCCCTGTGAAACCAATCTTTGTATAAAATTCTCTAATGGTAGTGTAATAGGCTTAAATGAACGGTGGTTGTACCGACTACTGTTGCTGTCTAGCTTATTCACGTTATAAATCATATAAGCTTGATTGCCCTGCGTCTTATTTCTATAAATAGAGAATACAGGTATGTCTTTCGTACTATAGGCATAATCGCCTGTAATTGCGTTGGTATCTTTAATTGAGCCACTTCTAAGCAACCACGCACACCTTACACCTGATTGAGCATATTTTTCTTGTCTGCGTTTTGTTTCTATAAAAGTTTGAGGGCTCCATTGCACTTCAATTGCAATCTTAGCTTTACCTTTTTCTACGTAGATATCTGCTATCCATTCCACCCCACTAGGGGTAACCCCTCTTTTTTCGACTTCTACATTCCAACCGTTTCTATCTAATTCTTTCATAACAAGATATTTGATATGCATGTGTTCGGCAGTTTCACCACCAGTCGAGCAGTTAGAGTCTTTAGGTTTTGCCTTATGAGCGAAGAACTGCGTACCTAGCTTACTTGTCTTTAGTATTGCCTGATTACCACAGCAAGCCATATTGAAACTGGACGCTTTATCTTCTTTTAAAGCTATCCAATCTTTTAAGCTATA
>NZ_JBQSVP010000091.1:0-12323 GCF_052376345.1 Psychrobacter sp. AOP5-GZ1-6
ACAAAAAAAAGCAACGATAATACGCTGCTTTTTTATAAGGGTTATCAGACACGTTGCTCATAACCAAACTTAACGAATGGTTATTTTATTTTTGGTTCTTTTGCTAACTGATTACTCTCTGCTTTCACTACCAATGTGCTGGCCAGTTTGTCATGCCAACCAATGTTTTGAGGGCTTTTTGAAGCCATGTAATAATGAATAGCTAAAGGTATGAATACTATAAATGAAGTAGAAAGAGGGATGTAGATTAGTGCTAATACAAGCGTGCGTATCACAACCAATTTGACAAAAGAAGGCAAACGATGAGTTGTTTGGTCGACCACACGAATACCAGTAATTAGTTTGCCTAACGACTGACCTCGTAAGATAATAAAAAGTAATTGCAAAGCGATAAGACCAAAAACCATAGCATTTGATATGAGCTGCGTAGCATGAGGAATACTTTCAGCAACACTTAAAGAATATTTAACCATCTCATCCATATTCTGTAAATCTGTAGGTATGCCATCCAACTTGTTTATAGCTAGCATTAATGGCAAAAATGACATGATTAAAAGTAGCCAATCAAGTGCCGTTGCTAATACTCGCGACATGATAGGCGCAAGAACAACATTACCAAGAACTTTATCTTGAGCTGAAATATTCTTACTGCTAGCCGTTTTATTTAATGACACATTATGATGCGGTGTGTGATGACGGTTGGTTGTCATATTCGCATCTTTATCAGTGACTTTTGGACGTTCAGGCTTGCCATACAGTCTATCTAACGATACAGATTGTCTGTCCTCACCATCACTGGCTTTATCTTCAGGAAATACAGTGACGTTATTGATAATAGAGTCATTGGTATCTGGGCGGCTAATGGTAGCGGGTCGATAAACCGTTTGGTTGTTGGTCAAGTTGCCGACACGCTGCCATTGGTCTAAGCCTTCATGCCACATTAAATCATCTAGCAGTACTTCACCAGAGGCCAACATAATATTGAGCTGATCCAAACTGTATGGACCGGCTTGTACGTTATTTCGAGCAAGGAAAATCTGCATAATTGCCTACATAGTTAGTCATGTCTTACATCACATTTTATAATACATAATATTAGGGTCTATTTAATATTTTTCAAATAGACCCTAATAAGTGTATCTTTAATAATGGTGTGAATTACCGCTGTGACTTGACGTTACGGCTTATTTGGTTTCTTCACCAGCTAAAAAGAACCAAGTATCTAGTACTGAGTCAGGGTTTAATGACACTGAGTTGATACCTTGTTCCATCAACCAATAAGCAAGATCTGGATGGTCTGATGGACCTTGACCACAGATACCGACATATTTGTTTTGCTTACGGCAGGCATCGATTGCCATAGTTAACAGCTTCTTAACAGCAGGATCACGTTCATCAAATAGATGTGAGACGATACCTGAGTCACGATCTAGACCAAGGGTCAACTGAGTCAAATCGTTAGAACCGATTGAGAAACCATCGAAGTACTCTAGGAATTCATCTGCCAATAGTGCATTGGTTGGTAGTTCACACATCATGATAACACGCAAACCGTTTTCGCCACGCTTTAGACCATTTTTCTCTAGTAGCTCGATGACTTCTTTGGCTTCGCCAATCGTACGCACGAATGGAATCATAATCTCGACGTTGGTCAGTCCCATGTCATCACGGACACGCTTTAGTGCTTTACACTCAAGTTCAAAGCAATCGCGGAAGTTGTCAGATACATAACGACTTGCACCACGGAAACCAAGCATTGGGTTTTCTTCTGATGGCTCGTATAATTTACCGCCCAACAAGTTAGCGTATTCGTTTGATTTGAAATCTGACATACGAACGATAACTGGCTGATTCATAAAGGCAACCGCTAAGGTTGAGATACCTTCGACCAATTTATCAACATAGAAGTCAACAGGTGAGGCATAACCGGCGATACGCTCTTGGATGGCTTGTGATATTTCACGTGGCAACGTATTCATGTTCAATAGTGCTTTTGGATGCACACCAATCATACGGTTGATGATGAACTCAAGGCGAGCAAGACCAATGCCTTCGTTTGGCATTTGGGTGAATGAGAAAGCGCGATCTGGGTTACCGACGTTCATCATTACTTTAAATGCTAGCTCTGGCATCGTTTCAACAGAGTTGGTTTGCACTTCAAAGTCAATTTGGCTTTCATAAATAAAACCAGTATCACCTTCGGCACAAGAAGCAGTCACATCTTGACCGTCAACCAATAGCTCAGTTGCGTTACCACAACCAACGATAGCTGGAACACCTAGTTCACGTGCGATAATAGCCGCGTGACAAGTACGACCACCACGGTTGGTGATGATGGCAGAGGCACGTTTCATGACTGGCTCCCAGTCAGGATCCGTCATGTCTGATACGAGGATATCGCCGTCTTGTACTTTGTCCATCTCGTTTAGGTTGCTAACGATACGCACTTTACCTGAACCGATACGTTGACCGATTGAGCGGCCTTCGCATAGTATTTTTGCGTCGGTAGTATCAATGATGTAACGCTCCATGACATTGCTGTCTTGGCGGCTCTTAACCGTTTCAGGGCGTGCCTGAACGATAAATATCTCATTGGTGTCGCCGTCTTTAGCCCATTCGATATCCATCGCTTGGCCATAATGTTTTTCGATCGTTACCGCTTGTTTAGCAAGAGAGGTTAGCTCTTCAGTAGATAGTGAGAATTGCAGGCGATCTTGTTTTTCAACATCGACAGTTTTCACAGATTTAGCTGTACTACCTTCGTCACCATAAATCATTTTCTTATGCTTGCTGCCTAGATTACGGCGAATAACTGACGGCTTACCATTGGCTAACAACTGCTTTGATATATAAAATTCATCTGGATTAACCGCGCCCTGAACGACCATTTCACCTAGGCCGTAGCTTGATGTGATAAATACCACTTGATCAAAACCACTTTCGGTATCTAGCGTGAACATTACACCAGCCGCACCAGTTTCTGAGCGAACCATGCGTTGTACAGCGGCAGATAGTGCAACACCTTCGTGCTCAAAGCCTTTGTGTACACGATAAGAGATTGCGCGATCATTGTATAAAGAAGCAAACACTTCTTTGATAGCGATTAGGACGTTATCAATACCGCGAATGTTTAGGAATGTCTCTTGCTGACCTGCGAATGAAGCATCTGGTAAATCTTCAGCAGTTGCAGAAGAACGTACGGCAACAGCGATGTCTTCGCCGCCGCTCATTGCTTCAAATGACTCACGAACTTCTTGTTCAAGATCTTTTGGTAGTTCTTGCTCAATAATCCAAGTACGAATTTTTTTGCCAGTCTCTGCAAGCTTGTTAACATCATCTACGTCTAATGTTTTTAGCTCATTATTGATTTTTTCTAGCAAACCTGTTTCGTTCAAAAAGCGGTTAAACGCATTTGAAGTGGTGGCAAAACCGCCTGGAACACTGACACCTAAATCAGATAAATGGCTGATCATTTCGCCTAATGAGGCGTTTTTACCACCGACCATATCAATATCGTCTTTTCCTAGCTGATCTAGATTGATTACAAGTGCTGTAGATTGCGCTGCCATGATAACTCCAGAAAATAAGGTTATTTAGTAAGGATTATAACGGTGGATTATACCGCTATATTAGGACAATTTCGAGGGGTTAAATCAAAAAAATTGTTAAAAACAGACAAATTATGGAGTTTACTACATAATTTTGAGCAGCTTTTCGAAAAACTTACTTTCTACGCTAGCGTAAAAATATCGAAAAAAGCCAATATATCCCCGTCTGACAACCCTAAATGAGACTATAAATAGCCAATTCAAGGACTATTACAGATAGATGGTGTGTGTTTTAGAAACTTCGTGCTTATATAGGTGTGTAATAGTCATTTTTAGTTCAATCGAACAGGGTATGAATATCGTTTTGTTTAGGACGTGTTAAACATTCACAAATACTCTCTGTTAGTGCCATGATCGAATATCAAACACATCTTACTATTTATAGAGTGTTTATTCGCTCGCTTTATTGGTATGAAACAGACTCTAAATATTGAAGTTATACAATTACCAAGGTGTTATAACGGGTTTGGTGAAAGAATCGCTAATCTCAGTATGTTCTAGAGATAGAGTTGGCTTTTATATTGGTTTCTAAGTACGCATCTGTAACATTAATTTCTATTAAGCCGCTATTATGCGTATAATGTAGGGCATAAATAATGTAGGTCTGTTATTGCATATATATTGAATATCAAGGCTGATTTATATAGGCGCTAAATATGTCTAGGGGATGGCTTCAATTCACTCGATAGTCATCTAAACGGAATAAATATCGTCAAATAGCCGGTTCATATCCCGATACTATCTGCGCGATTTTCCTTGTTTGACGATCATTTTTATCACTATTTTTAAAATGAAGACACGTCCTAGAGTAGTATGAAAAATATAAGCCAAAAAAAGATTATCATTGTGTTTCCAATTGAGGTGCCAACGTATGTACTCAAACAACCCTACTGAACAAGTGAAGTCCACTATTCAAAACCGGCATGCATTAAACTTAGACAGCTCACAAGCTGTTAGAACCGCATTTTTTATCTCAGATGGGACAGCAATTACGGCTGAGACATTGGGCCGTGCTATTTTGAGTCAGTTTGCTTCGGTACCTTTTGAAACCAGAGTGTTGCCTTATGTGGACAGCCTTGAGCGTGCGGAAGATACGGTTGAGCAAATCAATATGGCCTATCAACGAGATGGTTTACTACCTTTGGTGTTTGATACGATAGTCAACCCTGAGATTCGTGAAAAAATCAACGCAGCACAAAGTTGTAACTTGGATATGTATGAGGGTTTGATTGGGCGAGTCGCGGAAGAGACCGGTGTAGAGCCTGATGGGCACTCAGGTCATGCCCATGATAATGTTGATTCTGAGACCTATAAAGAGCGTATTGACGCAGTGCATTTTGCTTTAGATAACGATGATGGCGCACGTACCCGTCATTATAATGCGGCGGATATCATTTTGGTTGGGGTGTCACGCTCTGGTAAAACCCCAACGTCACTATACTTAGCGTTACAGTTTGGTATTCGAGCAGCCAATTATCCTTTGACTGAAGATGATTTGTACGACAATCAATTACCAAAAGCATTGCGTGAGCATAAAGACAAATTGTTTGGTCTGCTTATTGATACAGATCGTTTGGTGAAAATCCGCCAAGAGCGCCGCGCGGGTAGTCGTTATTCTAGTTATCAGCAATGCCAGCAGGAGCAGCGTGCGATACAAGGGATTTATATCACTCATGGCATCCCCAGCTTGGATGTATCCGAGATGTCTGTTGAAGAAATTGCCACTCGTATTCTACAAATGACAGGTCTGAAACGTCGTATTGGTTAAAGATTGATAAAACTCAATTAAACATTAACTGTTTAACCCTTGAAGATTGTTTATACCATTATTAATATCGTCATTTAATACAACCTCATTATCCTATAGAGAATATTATGAGTTTAGCTTATAAGTCTAGCAAGACCCCTTTATTATTAGCCAGTTTTTTAAGCGTAGCGACATTATTGACAGCCTGTCAGACGTCACGTCAACCAGTCCCTGAGCCGCGCTATGTACCAACCATTGTCTTAGGTGATGCGCAAATGCTAACCATCATGCCAAACCGTGTGGCCTGTGCTTCGGAATTACCGATGCAGTGCTTGCTTGCCAAATCTAGCAAAGACGGTAGCATGTTTGAAGTTCCTTATGATTGGATTGAGGGTTTTGAGCCAACGCTTGGTACTGAATACGTGATCAGTGCCCGCCCGCAAATCGATGAAGCAGAACAAAGTCCTAATGGCTATTGGACATTGCAAAACATTGTCTCACAACGTATGGTAGGAATGCCTTAGTACGGTGATACTAACTCACTCAAATTTTGATTCGTTCATGACCTAAATATCAAACCAATAAGTACATATAAAGAGGATACGATGGGAACTAAAAAACCAAGCGATGCAACTAATGATATCGGTGAAGAAAGCCATACTGAAGTATCTAATAAAGCAAGTAGTCACGCGCCTAATCCTGAGCACACTGTCGGAAAAAACAAACAACAAAAAATTGAACAAACCCATGAGCAAGTCACTGATGATGTGATGCATCACCCTGATCTTGTGAATCCTCTCGATGACACACGAATTGATATCAAATCTGGTTTTACCAAAGATTCACGTCGTCTAAAAAGCGACAACCATGCATACGAATATGACGCAGTTGTTTTAGGAGCAGGTCCTGCTGGTGAAGCGGCTGCTATGAAACTGACTAAGTCTGGCAAAAGAGTAGCGGTCGTTGATCCACGTGATCAAGTAGGTGGTAACTCTACTCATGTAGGCACGATTCCAAGTAAAGCGCTACGCCAATCAGTATTTAACTTAATTAACTTCCGCCGTGACCCGATGTTTACTAAGGCGATGGAATATAAGCAAGTACCCCTAAATGAAGTGTTGGCCAAGGCGCGTCAAGTAATACGTCGTCAAGTTAATACGCACACGCGTTTTTATGAGCGCAACCGCATTGAAGTGATTCACGGTTGGGCCAGCTTTATCGATGCCCATACATTACGTATTGAAACCGATGACAATGTTTTTGAAACCATTACTTTTAACAAAGCGATTATTACCGTTGGTAGCCGTCCTTACCGTCCTGATATTCTAGACTTTGATCATCCACGCGTTTTTGATTCTGATAAAATTCTGCAAATGGATTATGTGGTCAAAAAAATCATCATTTATGGTGCAGGCGTAATTGGTTGTGAGTATGCGTCTATCTTTACTGGTTTGGGTTACAAGGTTGATTTAATCAATAACCAAGATCAGCTGCTCAATTATTTGGACAGCGAAATCAGCGATGCTATCGCTCATGATTTTAGACAATTTGGTGTGCTGATCCGTAGTAATGAAGAGATTGATCATCTTGAAACGCACGATGATTATGTGGTCTTACATCTAAAGAGTGGTAAGAGAATCAAATCTGATGCCATTCTATGGTCCAATGGTCGCTCAGGTAATACCGAAGGTCTGAACTTAGAAGCGGTTGGTCTGAAAGCCAATAGCCGCGGTCAGTTGAAAGTTGACGACACATATTGCACTGATATTAAAAACATCTACGCTGCTGGTGACGTGATTGGTTGGCCATCTCTGGCATCTGCCGCTTATGACCAAGGTCGCTGCGCTGCTGCCTTTATGGTAGGTGATGATGATGCCGAGCCAGTATCTAGTGTGCCGACTGGTATCTATACCATTCCTGAAATCTCTTGTATTGGTAAAACAGAGCAAGAGCTGACGGATGAAAAAGTTCCTTATGAAGTGGGTCAAGCATTCTTTAAGCATCTGGCACGTGCGCAAATCATCGGTGAGCGTTCAGGCGTATTAAAGATTTTGTTCCATCGTGATACGCTAGAGATCTTGGGTATCCATTGCTACGGCAATCATGCGTCAGAGATTATTCATATTGGTCAAGCCGTTATGAAGTGTAAGAGTAATAATACGCTTGAGTATTTTGTGAACACCACCTTTAACTACCCAACGATGGCCGAAGCGTACCGTGTCGCGGCATTGAATGGTTTGAATCGAGTTTTTTAAATCATCGCCTATTTATATTGTATAAATCAAAAAAGCGCCTGCTAATATTAGCAGGCGCTTTTTTGATAGCTGGTTTATCAATATAAAACAGGCCTATTAAACCACTTACTCCATGTTATGAAATGGTTTTATGCTGCTTCATAGTGGTATACCAGCGAATGAGCAAGAGTAATATAAAGTAGAATATCCATAAAGCGGCGAGTGCATACAGCCCAGTAGAGATTTGGGATACACTGGCACCCATTTGGTTTAGCTGTACAGAAGTGTTGATGGCTGGTGTCGTCGGTATTAACCAACGAATGATCTGTAAAAATTCTGGCAATTGGTTTGCAGGCCACGGATAGCCACTGATAAAAAACATCGGCAACGAGCTAAAAATAAGAATTTGCATACCGCGTTCACGTTGACGAAACCATAATCCGAGTACGCAGCCGAGAGTTGCAACTGTTGGGCAGAATATTAGTAGAAATAACAAGCTGCCGAGCATGTTTTGTCCGCGCGGATAGTGATGAAGCTCAAACGCCCAGCCATAATAAAAGCAGCCGATCACAAAGCTACACGCACTTAGCGCTGAAATACGACCAAGCCAGCCACGGATGCTACTCATGTGCCGACGCTGCTCATACCATGTTCCAATCAGCATCGTCGTCGACATCAAAAGTGTTTGCTGTAAAATTAGAATAGAAACCGCTGGCACGATGTACGCGCCATAGCCTTCTGTTTGATTGTATAAAGGAATGATTTGTAAGGGTACCGCTTGAGTGTTTGCTTTTGCGGTTACTGGATACACACCTTGTGCTACGTTCTTCTTAATCTCGATACCAGCTGATACGGTGCTAACGGCTTTCAAAAATCCCATCTGAACATTTTTATTCAATAGAAAATAACCGCCATTGCCTAATACACTGACGCTCGCTGATTTTCCAGAGAGTACTTGCTGCTCAAGGCCACTCGGAATCACCATATATCCAGCGATTTCATCTGCCCAAATGGCCCGTTTGGCATCTTGCTCATTGAGAAACCGCTTAGTATCTAGCTGCGGGCTGGCACTGGCATAACGTACGACAGTTTGTGATAGGTTACTGTTGTCATAGTCAATGATACCAACGGGCACATGATCGATTACCTCGGTCGAATATGGCCAAGGATAAAAAAAGCCATAAATAATAGGTGCAATCATCAATAGTAACAGCACACCTTTATCAGAAAATATGCCTTTAAAAGTCTCCAAGAACCCATCCCAAAATGTTGGGGATGTTGCTTGCAGTGTTGAGTGTTCAGCCATAGAAGACGGATTTTGTTTTGGTAACAATGACATTAGCGTGCTCCCCAGCGTTCTGGATGTGCCAATGCACGTTTGGTCAATAGCGTCGTCAAGATCATCGTAATGGTCGTCGCAATTGTGAGGCCATAGACAATCGGTAATGACACAGCCACAGGGGCGTTCATCTGTAATTGTGCAATGTGTAGCTTTAAATAATGTGTGAGTGGTAGCACGTCTGACCAATGCTTGGCATTATCACTGATAGCAATATACGGAAAAGTGACACCTGCAAAGGCATAAGAAGGGGCAGAAATAAAACCAGTAGACGATAAGCCCATGCGTAAAGAAAACGAATTTAGGGTTAAGATGGCACCAATAAGAAATGACAGCATCATTAGTAAAAGCAGACCGACATAAGTAGCAATCACTGAGCCAATAGCAATAACGTCTTGTGGTGCAGCGAACCAAACAGCAAGCATTGACCAGATGCTATAAGCCATCATGGGCCAAAAATACTTGCCCAATAAACCGAATAACAGTACAGAGAAGCTAGCCTGTCTAGGTTGAGTATCTTCATGAGCTGTATCTGTTTTTTTATTAGTAATAAAGTCGTACCAATGGCCTATGTTTTTATCACGCAGCTCACGTCCTATCGTCGTTGCTCCGATGACCATTGCTAAAATATGTAGTAGTGCGGGAATCACCGTTGAGGCTAAAAACTGCTGATAGTTAGTTGCGGTGTTGAATAGACTGATACGCTGTATACTAATCGGCGAATAGGCAATCACTGCTTGTGATGGTGCCACGCCTTGCTTGACCAAACGCTGTATCTCAACACCAGCCGATAACGTGCCAGTAACGGCTTGAACACCAGTTTGGATGATGCCTGAATGTGTACCGTACTGAGCATTCACTTGCAATATTAAAGGGGCAGGCTTGCCAGATAAAATATTACGAGAGAAATCTTCAGGAATAATAACAACGGCATAGATATCACGCTGCAAAATGGCTTTTTCTGCCACAGCTTCTGAAGTATAAAGCTGCTTGACCATCAAGGTAGGACTGGCTTCTAAATAACGCACAACAGTATTGGCAACAGGACCATTGTCTTGGTCGATCACTCCGATAGGCAAGTCTGTAATTTGCGTATGAGAAAATATCCACCAAATCAATAGCACAGTTGCTAATGGTATCCAAATCACCATCGCCAAGTCCCACGAGTTTTTGGACAAAAATCGTCGCTCGTACGCAGCACTACGAAAAAAAGCCTCACTTAACTTGGTCAGGCTCATGGCTTACTCTTGATTCTTAGTGTTAGTAGACGCTGAATCAATGCTCACAACCACGCTCATGCCCGAACGAATACGGGCGTCTGGAGTGGTAGGACGCGCTTTCACCTCAAAGGTACGCACATCAAAGCCGTCATCATTGTTGGTTGGGCGCCAAGTTGCAAAGTCAGATAAGGTTGACGTGGCATAGACGGTAAACTCTTTAGTATAAGGCTTATTCACTGATGACAATGCTGGTATCGTACCTGTGAATTTTTGCCCGATTGCTAGTTGGTTTAAATAGGTTTCTGTGACATTGAGTACGACCCACTGATCACTGGTATCGACCAACGTCAGTAGAGGAACACCTTCTCCAATGACTTCACCGGCATTGACAATAACGTCATCTACGATACCAGCGATAGGGCTTTTTAAGTTGGCTTCTTCTTTTGCAACCAGTGCTTCGTCCAGTTTTGCATCGACTTGCGCGACTTGCGCTGTGGCGGCTAATTTATCTTCAGTGCGTGCGCCTTCTAACGCTAGGTCATATTGCAATAGCGCCGCTTCAGTTTGGTCTTGGGTGGCCAGATATTGGGCATAAGCTTCATCTCGTTTTTGCCGTGCCATTAGTCCTTCTTCATACAGACGATTGACCCGTCGATAGGTGTTTTCTGCCAAATCAGAACCTGCTTTGTTGGCTTGCCATGCTGCCTTTGCTTGAGCGATTTCTTGTGGGCGAGCACCGTTTTCTGCTTTATCTAACTGACTCTGTGCCATTTGTTTGCCAGCACGTGCTTGATTAATTTTGGCATTAATCTCAGGTGAGTCCATTTCAATAAGCTGCTGACCGATGGTAACAGTATCGCCTTCAGTGACTAAGATTTTTGATATGCGTCCAGGTACTTTTGCAGCGATAGAGGTTTGCTGCATTTGCATTTGCCCTTGCAAGGTAATGGCCTCGGGCTCACTGTGTTGACTGCTCTTATACAAACCATAAGCAACCATACCCAGCACAATGAGAATAATCAGTGCTAGGATGGCTTTTTTGATTAGGGCAGATTTGTCAGTTTTTATTGCCTCGCGTTTATAAGGCGGCACGGTTTGCTCTGCGTTAGCACTCGCGTTGTCAATATTAGAATCAATCGGTGTTTGCTCATGCTGACCATTATTTGATTCAGTAGAGCTATCTGAGTCGTTTACTTTGCGTGAGTCGCCTGATTCGTTGGTAGATTCAGTCATGACGGTGAGGTTCCTAAAGCAATAAAGCGAAGAGTAGAGGTGAAAAATTGATGACTAGGACACGCCCTAGTACACTCGAGTAGCATAAGGTTTGGCATCTTCTATGGCTTCAGAGTTAAAGATAGCTCCAAAAGCGACAATAAATGCTGAATAATAAAGCCACAGCATAATGACCACGGCAGCTGATAGTGCGCCAAACTCAGCACTATAGTTGTTAAAGTTTTGGACATAAATTGAAAATAGTACAGACAATATAATCCAAAGAATGGTTGCTAGCGCTGAGCCTGGCACTAGTTTCTTTAGTGCGACTGCGCCACGGTTAGGGGCTAGGCGATAAAAGCCCAAAAAGCTTAAAAAGATGATACCAGTCAATATAGGCCACCTGCTCCAAAGTGCAATTGTCTTAGCAATTTGAGGGAAGGGAAAGTAGGCTGCCGCTAATGGAATGATAGCGATAGAGGAGATTGTTATAATTAATATTACAACTGCGGCGAAGGTCAAGCCAACTGATCGAATGGTACTTTGTATAAAGCCACGCTCTTGCGTGATATGAAAAGCAAGATTGACAAGAACGATTAACGATTTGATGCCTTTAGAGCCAGCATAAAGAGCAAATGAAGTCGATACAATAAGACTGACAGTCAGTGTAGATGCAGTACTAGAAACCAGATCGCTTAGGCGTGAATTGAGGACTTCGTATACCGTATCAGGTACAAACGGACGCAAAATTGCAATCTGTTCTTGCATCTCAGTGAGCGAAAATACAAGACCATATAGCAGCACAAATACTGCCATTACTGGAAAAATTGATAAAAACCCAAAAAAACCTACGCTCGCGCAGTGTGCCCAAACATTAGAAGTGTTTGCGATACGCCACGTTTTCAATAAAGGCTGTAGCCAGCCAACTACAGATTTAAACGTCAGTTTTTTCATAAAATATTT